>PHBE01000008.1 GCA_002841885.1 Deltaproteobacteria bacterium HGW-Deltaproteobacteria-18 | reverse complement strand
TCTTCGTCATTCTCTGCTCCCTAATCATTTGCGTTTGAAGGGGTCGGGACTAGCAGAGTTCCCACCTAAAGGCTTGTGCAAATTTCTGGGGCCACTTCTGCCATCCGGCAACGGGTGGCTTTTTCATTAGGTCCTCGTAGGTTTGATACGGCATCCTGCAATGGGAATATCTATGACAAAAGAAGCATTTGCCGTTAGTGCAACTTTTCTTGTAGCGAGACTTCGAAAATGAATTCGTAGTCGAAGGATGAAAAGCAATCGAGGCGAGGCCTAATTTTCGTCAAGAGCGTATCTAACCCGCGGCTTTTACTTTTGCAGGGTCATTCGCATCATACGCTTCTTTTCGGAGGACAGAGGCGAACGTGGAAAAATCAAGATTCAAGATCTGATCAGAGGCGTTGAACGCCCTCGACAGGCAAGCTGACAAGATTGCAGATCCTGCAGGCTGCACAGGCTGCGCCATACCCATTGTCTATATTTACCACTGTCACCCCGCTGGCGCAGGAATTGAGCATGCACAGCAGAGCTGAAAACCCCGACAGGGAGGCGCCGTACCCTATCGATGTCGGCACGGCTACCACGGGACGTGAGACCAACCCTCCGACCACGCTGGCCAGGGCGCCTTCCATGCCAGCCACGACAATCACCACTTCGGCCCGCCGGATGTCTTCGAGCCTGTCGAACAGGCGGTGGATGCCGGCCACCCCGACATCGGAAAATACACGTGCCTGCGTACCAAACATCTCGCAGGTCACTCTGGCCTCCTCGGCAACGGGCAGGTCGGATGTCCCGGCGGTGACGATGGCCACCACCCCGGGTTTGGGGATTATGTCCTTACATGTGCTGGCCAAGGTTCGTCCGAGCGCGTTGTGCCGCACATGCGGACAGCGGCGCAGCACGTACGCGGCCATCTCCGGCGACACTCGCGTGGCCAGGACGTTGGCCTCGCCCTCCAGGCGCTCAAAGATGTCGCCGACCTGCTCTGCCGTCTTGCCCTCGGCGTAGACCACTTCCGGAAAGCCGTTGCGCTTGACGCGGTGCATGTCGAACTTGGTATGCCCAAGATCGATATAGCCCTTGTCCTGCAGGCGGCCCGCAGCCTGCGCCACATCCAGTTCGCCCCGCTGCACGGCGGCGAGAATATCCAGTATCATTTCATGATTCATGTTCATTCTACCATCCCAGTCTTATTATGAGTGCGCTTCGGAAGCGTTGAAACTTCCCCGGCGGTAACCCGCCAGATCAACCGTCACATGCGTATACCCCAACTCCCGCAGTCCGGCCGCAACTCCCTGCTCCACTCCGACCCGAACCAGATCCTGGACGCTCCCGGCAGGCACCTCGATTCGGGCCAGATCGCCATGGTCACGCACCCGCACATCGGAGAAGCCCAGGTCGTGCAGCAAGGCCTCGGCAGCTTCGAGACGTCGCAGACGGGACATCGAGATATCCGTTCCGTGGGGGAAACGTGTCAGCAAACAGGCCTGGGCCGGCTTGTCCCATGTGTCCAGGCCGCGCAGACGGGACAGTTCTCGCACGGCGGCCTTGTCCAAGCCTGCCAGCAGCAACGGACTGCGGACGCCCAATTCGCTCACTGCCCTCATGCCCGGGCGATGATCGCCCAGGTCATCGGCATTGCTGCCCTCGATGATGTGCACGAAGCCTTGATCGGCCCCCAGAGCCTGAAGCCGCTCCAGCAGACGACGTTTGCACACATAGCAACGCTCCAGCGGATTGCTTCGCAGCTCGTCGGGAAACGGGACATCGATCACTTCATGCCGTGCCCCGAGAGCGACCGCCAGGCGCTTGGCGTCACGAATCTCGCTTTGCGGCACATAGGGCGTGGCCAGGGTCGCGGCCAACACCCGAGTCGGCCCCAAAGACTGCAAGCAGGCATCGAGCAGCAGCGTGCTGTCCACGCCCCCGGAAAAGGCCACCACGGCCGATCCAAGCGGCCGTATCTCCGCCAGCAAGCGCTCGTAAACGTCGATATGGCCGGTCATCGGCTTTCGCCCCGGTCCCAGACGATACGCGCGCATACTTCGATCAGGGGAATGCCGTGCCGAACGGACAGCCTGCGGCAGTCCTCCAGTTCCGGCTTGGAGCGGACGATCTTGCCGCCCAGCAGGGCGTGCTTGAAAGTCACCGGACCAAGGGGCGTTTCGACCTTCTCGAAGGCGATTTCGAGCACAGATTTGCTGACCGGGAGACTCTTGACCCCCAGCGTCGTGGTCTGGCTGAATACGAGGTTCGTGAAGCGGGCCTCATCCTTTTTCGCGCACAGGAGCGACAGGCATGTGGCCGGACGGTTCTTCTTCATCTGGATCGGCGTGAAATGGACGTCCATGGCGCCTGCGGCCATGAGATCTTCCATGACCACGCCGAGCATTTCGCCCGTCATGTCGTCGATGTTGCACTGCAGCAGGCAGGCGTCTTGACGTGTCCAGGCTTCCGGACCGTCCTCGACACGGGCCAGGTGAACCCGCAGCACGTTGGGGATGTCCGAATGCCGGTGCCCGATGCCATAAGCGGTCCTGTCCGTGACCATACGCGGCGAGTCCGTGAACCTGTCCACCAGGGCCGCGAGAATGGCCGCGCCCGTCGGGGTGGTCGTCTCCTGACGCACGGACCCGCGCGTGGTCGGCACACCATGCAGAATTTCCACCGTGGCCGGTGCCGGGACAGGGATCATACCGTGGGCGCAACGCACGAAACCGCCGCCCAGCTCCACCGACGAGGCCCAGACCGCGTCCACATCGAGACGATGGAAGCAGATGGCCGCGCCGACGATGTCCACGATGGAGTCGGTGGCGCCCACCTCGTGGAAATGGACTTCCTCGATCGCCTTCCCATGGACCTTGGCCTCGGCTTCGGCCACCCGGCGAAAAATGGCCAAGCTCGTCTCCTTGACCTCCGCGTCCAGGGAACTTCCCCGGATAATGGCCTCGATGTTCGCAAGATTGCGATGCTCACCGTGCGGATTACCATTTTTATGCGCATTGCCGTGATCATGTCCGCACTCATGACTGGCGTCACCATGGTGATGCCCGTGATTGTCTTTGTCGTGCCCATGATGATGGCCGGCGTGGGGCGTATTGCCGTGGATATGGTCGTCATGCCGGTGCTCGTCGCCGCCGTTCTTCAGGACCACGTCCACCCGCGTGCCGTGGATGCCGTGGCGGGAGTCTGCGGTAACGACCAACTCAAACTCATGCTCCAGCCCGAGCTTGGAGAGTTCGGAGCGCAGATATTCGGGTTCCACGCCCAGATCGATCATGGCGGCCAGGTTCATGTCACCGCTCGCGCCGGCGAAACAGTCGTAATAGAGTATGTTCATTGATTGATGCGCTCTTCGCGCCTGTTTTGGGTTTCCGTGACCGTGTCACGACCGCGGTGAGAAGGTTGTTCGTGCTTGAAATTGATCCCGGCCGGGACAACGCGTCCGAGGGCACGTCGTCCCGGCCAAGGGCTACTTGAGTTTGGTCTTGAAGTGGTTCCTGATCGCGTCCACCCGCGTCTGAAAGTCAGGGCCTTCCATCTCGGCGGCGACCCGTTCCAGAACTTCCGGAATAGCGATTTGCTGTGGGCATTTTTCCCGACATTCACCGCAAGCCACGCATTGCGAGGCGAATCCGGGCTCGGCTTTGCTGGTCACGCCGCCCGCAAAGGCGATGTAGAGGTATTTCGCCTCCTCCGCGTTCCCGAACATGTGCATCTTGTTGAAGAAGTCGAAACACTTGGGAATTTGGACACCCATTGGGCAGGGCATGCAGTAGGCGCAACCCGTGCATCCGACCTGCATCAGTTCCTGATACGTGATCCGCACCCGATCGACCAAATCCAGCTCCTCCCCGGTCAGGGAAGCGGCATGAGCCTGGCTGGCGATGGCCAGGTTTTGCTCCACATGGGCCTCTTCGTTCATGCCCGACAGGACCACCGTGACCTCCGGATGATTCCAGACCCAGCGCAGGGCCCATTCCACCGGAGAACGCCTGATGCTGGCTTCGCCCCAGATTTCGGCCACGGCCGGAGGCGGGGTTGGCAGGGCCAAGTTGCCCCCGCGCAGGGGCTCCATGATGATCACGCCGATATCCTTGGACGCGGCATATTTCAGACCTTGCGTTCCGGCTTGAAATTCCTGGTCCATGAAGTTGTATTGGATCTGGCAGAACACCCAGGGATAGGCATCGACGATGCGGTTGAAATCCTCGGGCAGCCCGTGAAAGGAAAAACCGGCGTTGACGATGCGCCCGTCCTTTTTGGCCTGATCAAGGAATTCACGGATGCCGAGAGGCTCAATGCCGTCCCATGAAGTCCCATCCAGGGCGTGGACCAGGTAATAGTCGATATGGTCCGTCCCCAACCGTTCCAGTTGGGCGTTCAGATAGCGGTCCATGTCCTCGCGGCTGCTGACCAGCCAGGTCGGCAGCTTGGTGGCGACCTGGACCCGCTCACGATATCCGTCCTGCAGGGCCTTGCCAAGCAGCGGCTCGCTCTGCCCTCCAAGGTAGGGCCAGGCCGTGTCCACGTAATTCACCCCGTTGTCGATGGCGCCACGAATCTGGGCGATGGCTCGCGCCTCGTCGATCTTCCCGTCAACCATGGGCAGGCGCATGCACCCAAAGCCCAGGATGGATAGCTCATCGCCGTTTTTCGGCATTTTTCTGTACAGCATCACACGCTCCTCGCATTTGAATTTGATTCGCCCTTTGTATCAGGGCCGTCCCGGTACCGTGATTGCCCCTGTACCCGGCTCGGCTGGTAACCTTGCAACCGCCCGGCCGCAACTGTTCAACCGTGCAGGCCAAAGACCTAGTCCCCACGTCGTGCGAAATGAAGACACAATCCTCTTGATTTATTGTCCGATTCTCCAGTTCGTCTGTTGGAAACATGATCTCTTCATCCCCAAGGACGTTTTTTCTCCTGAAACGGCCTCCCGGAGAATCGGGCAAGAATTCCGGAGGATCATGTCTGGCTTCCGTTTCCGGGCACGGCTAGAAGTCCACCTGAAGGATGGATTGGACATGGTCGACAGCAGCCTGCCCTTCTCCCGCGTGCAGCAGGCAGGCCGGGGCATGGCCGTCGGCAAGCTGAGCGTGCCGCTGCTCAATGCCTTTGAGCGCCTCATCGACCTGTTCGATGTGCCGAGCGACATCCCGGTCCTTGCACCGCTCGTACAGCGTGAAATCCTGTACCGCATGCTGATGAGCGATCAGGGACCGCGCTTGCGGCAGATCGCCACGGCCGGCAGTCACAGTCATCAGATCGCCCGTACGCTGGATTGGCTGAGATATAATTTCAGCAAGCCACTCAAGGTTGATGAACTTGCATCATTCGCCGGCATGAGCACATCCACGTTTCACCACCATTTCCGGACCATGACGGCCATGAGCCCGCTGCAGTACCAGAAATGGATGCGCCTGCACGAAGCCCGGCGGCTCATGCTGACGGAACATCAGGACGCCACCAGCGCGGCATTCCAGGTCGGCTACGAGAACCCGTCCCAGTTCAGCCGCGAGTACAGCCGTCTTTTCGGGGCGCCACCATTGCGGGACATCAAAAATTTGCAGCGGATTTCTGAAAACTGACAAGTTAGCCAAGTGCCAAGTGCGAGTGAAAGATCGAGGCGCAGTGGGAATTTTTTTTTTATTTTCTTCCGTCATGTTGGAACACTTTTCCAGCCCTGCCTTGCAAAGCCGCCATCAGGGCATCGTGCAGGTCACAAAACTACGAATCCTGCTCATGACATCGGCAAGTTGCGGCGTGTCCACGCCTTTTGCTTCCGGGGCATCCCAAATCTTATTGTTGGAAGCGATATCCTCTACCTCGCAAAACAACGTGTGAATCCCTCGTGCATCGAAAAACACTCCTTTTCGGCGATAAAGTGTCTCGATGTGCACGAGGATCTGAACGGCCCTAGGTATCTCGCTCAGAAACAATTGCGGGTCTTCGTTCTTTGCTTCGCCGGAGAAGATCTCCAAGGTGTTCAGCAATTCCCTCTTGTAGAATGCGATCGCAATGTCGATCTGCTCCGTCGTGGCTTCCTCTTCCCCATGCTCACGCTCTCGCAAAAGCAACAGATAACGCAAACCTGCCAAAACGATTGCAGCACCAACTGCAACGATAATCCAGATTTCCACAGCCAGACCCTCGAACTTGAAGTTTTTCATTTCGGCCCGAACTACACCCGGAATCCGTGCGTCAATGACGGCACGCGATCAGGAATCACCGGACTGCTCCGCATGTCGCATTCGCCATGCGGAGCAGTCCGGGTTTCATATCCTACGGCTCTTACGGATTTCTTACCTGTTTGAATCTGACATGAAAATCAGGATCGGGAAGATGGGCAAAGGGCTTGAACGGAGTGCGAGCGTGAATTTCAATGACGAGAACAAGGATCGCTACAGTAAATAGACGCGTTGCGCAGAATGTTCAGGGAACGAAATTCAAGCTGTGAAAATCTTATCTATGATGTCTGAAATTTCTTCGCCGAAATAGCCTTCTTCCTCAAGCAGGCTTCGATAGCGCCGCAGGCCATCGAAGGCCTCTTGAGGTCGTTTCATTCCTGTTAAAAGATTGTAGCGCCGGCGTTGAAAGGCCTCGCTTGCCGGAGCCAGGGCCAGGCCGGAATTGACGATTTCCAGGGCCTTGACGGTGTTTCCGCAGCGCGACTGCAGGTCCGCCCAGACGCGGAACGCCTCCAGGATCTTTTCGCGGCCATGCAGGGGGAAAGGCTCAAGGCCTGGGCTCCCGGCGTCGGGAGGGAAAAGCCCGGACATCGCATCGAAGAAGCCGCAAGCCTGCCAGGGTTTGCCCTGCCGGGCCAGGTCCAGGCCTTCCCCGGCGTGGCCCATGGCAACCACTGAGGCGACGCGGCAATGGCAGAGCGCGAGCATGCCGTTCTTCGTCAACAGGTACGCCTTCCCGCGATCCTGCCCGAAGGCCCCCGTGATGGCCGCGCGCAAGCGCGACAGGGCCGTGTCGAAGGTGATCCGGGATTTTTCCATGGAGCTGTCGGGCCAGAGGGTCTGGGCGATCTCCTCCACCGGCATGACGTGCCTCGGGCGCGCCGCGAGCAGCGCCAGGAGTTCCCGAGATCGCGGCCCGATGCTGTCACCGGAAAGCTCGTCTCCGCCGCAACGAAGATGCAGCCCGGCGATGTCGTCGATGAAGAGCAGCGACATCATACTTCCGTCGGGTAATATGTCCGCGTCCAGGTGCGTCCGGGCCAGTTTTTGGACAAAACCCGAATCGAACCTGCCACGCATGGCCGTCCCCAGGATTTCGGGCAGGATGCTGCCGCTAAGGCCAAAGAAATGCACGTTGCCGGAGGCGCGCATGGTCTCCAGGCAACGCCCGGTTTCTTCCAGCGCATCGGCCGCCCTGCCCTGACGCAGACAGTGTGCGGCCAAGTAGAAATACGCGCCGGCACGGTTGTAGTGTTCGCCCATTTCCAGGGTGAGCGCCAGGCCCCGTCGAAGCATCCGCTCCCCTGTCCTGCGCAAAGGCGTCATGGTCAGGGCTGCCCCCAGCAGGATTCTGTTCAGAGCAAGGAAATAGCGTTTGGGGACCCGGGCACGCATGCGCAGGGATTTGCGGACAATGTCCATCAGCCCATCCGTTTGGCCGCAATGAGCCATGGCAAGCGCCTTGTAGTGCAGGAACTGGCTCAAAAGATGCGGCTGGTTTTCGGCACGAGGGTCGGCGATCAGCTTTTCCGCCATGGCCAGGGCATCGAAACAGGCTCCCCGGGCCATCAGCACGTCCATGTCCCATACGCCAAGAAATCCGTTGATGTAGGAACTCTCGAGAACCTCTCTGTGCCGAAGGAGCATTTCCTCTTTTTCAGCCCGGTAGCTTTCAAAACGGCCAGCCATTTCGACGACATTCAGATGGAGGGTTTCGAGCTGGAAACGGTCATACCCTGAAAACGATGTGTCGTTCCGGACAAAAAAGAAATCTTCAAATCTGTCCAGGACATGAAGCATGCAGCCAGCGACGCAGTCAACAAAGACGTTGGCCATGAAAGCGGGATAACATTTGCGGTTGGACCCGGACCCGGCGTGCAGCGCCGTGGCTGCAGTCGCGAACTCACGTGCCCTGGCCAGCATCCCATAAACATAAGAAAACATGGAAGATATTGCGCAGGCACACTGAATCGCCGCCTGAACGGGCAGTTTCGTGGCGCTCGTACTGAAAAGATCCGCAGCTCGTGCCAAAATGACGGGCAGTTCTTCCAGACGACTGCCGATGATCAGGTGATGGTTGAGGATTCCGCACAACGACAGCAGCTCCGACACGTCATTGCCGTCCCGGGCCGCAGCCTTGGCGGCCTTGCCCAGCAAGGGTGCCGCTTCCCCGTCACATCCGGCCAGGCGGGCCAAACCCTCAAGGAGGAGAATGGTGCCACTCTCGCGGACAAGGCTATCAGGAACATGTCCGACCAGGGCAAGAACCGTCCCGATCTTGTTATCTGCCATCAGTCCAAGTCCGCACGAGCCCAGAGCTTCCTCCAGTGCGGCCCAGTCCTTGGATCTGGCGAGGCAGTGCAGCGCGATCTCGTCCTCGCCTCTGGAGCGGTGCCAAGCGGCGGCGGACTTGAGAAAATTCGATCTTTGAGCTTCGGAAACGAGCGTTTCAGCCCGTTTGCGCAAGAACCCCTGGAAGAGGTTGTGGAACTCGAAATGCCGCTCCCCCCGGCGCAAGTCCGAACGGACGAAGAAATTGATGTCGGCGAGTTCATCCAGCACTTCCAGGAGGTCTGCTTCCACCAGGTGCGAAATCAATCCGGCCGGCATCACCGGCAGGAGCCCGAGCATGGCGAAGCGCCCCCCTGCCTCACCGGAAAAACTGATGAGCCGGGGCTGTCTGGCGAAAAATGCTTCCAGGGAATCGGCGTCGCCAAGTTTTTGCAACCGCGCGTGATCGGCCGGGTCGTCGCGCAACAGGCTCAGACCCGCCGCCCACCCTTCAGTAGCCTCCTGGAGGGTGTTGACCATGGCGGCATCTACCGGAACTCCGTAATGCCGATTGTAGAGAGCGGCGATTTCCTCACGGTTGAAGGCCAGAAGCTCATTGTCGATGACGAGGCAGTCCTTGCGGGGGAAGAGGGGACGCCCCCCGTGCAGGACCGGGTAGCGGGACACCAGGACGAAGCGGACATGGTCGCAGGTTGCCGCCGCGAGGCGCTGCAGCAGCAGGCATGACAGGGATTCCCCGAACTCGTGGGCGTCGTCGAAGACGAGGACGAGCCCCGGGCGGGCATTGAGCTCATCGGCCAGGAACACGGCCGCCTTTTCCGGCACCTCCGCAGGAAGCATCTGCGACCGCAGCAGGCCACGCAGCTCTTCGAGGCGCTCTCGCGGGAGCCCCTCGCCGATGACGCCGAGCACTTCGGCGTACAGGACCGATGGGTCGCGATGGCGGTCCTGGCAGCTCACCCAGAAAAAGGGTCGTTCGCCGTCGGCCTCGTACTGCGAAACAAGCACCGTCTTGCCCTGTCCCGCCCTGGCTTCAACCAGGAGCACTCGACTGGCGGACTCGTCGAACAGTCGGCAATGCTTCAGGGCTTCGCGTCTGGGAAGAAGTTTCACAAGTATTCCTGAGCCTGACGGCAGCAAGGGTTCATGGACATGTTGAGTGGCATGTACCCCGTCCGGAAAAACGGGAAAATCGTCCATTTTGTCCATACTGCCCGGCATTGATCCCACCCAGGAACGATTCTTCAATGGTGACCCCAATGTCAAGAGCAGACGAGAATGAACGCTATTGTATGACATTGCGTTCATGAACGATGCGAAAAAAATTTTGTATGACAATCTTTTTCTTTTAATCATAGGATGGATCATTTTAAGAAAAAAATTTGCTCCGTTACTGATCTTGCAGCGAAAACAAGATTGAGCATTGTTTAAATTCTGTCGTCCATGGGCTAACTTAGCACATGTGAGGCTTGGATTTCTCGCACATGCTCTGCGCCAGAGAGGCTTGGATGCATTTTTGAAGATTTTATCGCATGTTTTGAATTTCAGGAGGTAGGCATGGATCGTAACGGCATCGGCGGAAAGTTGAGACTTTATCGCCAGTTGCGCAACATGACTCAGGAAAGCCTTTCCGAAGTCATCGGCGTTACGAAGCAGCATCTGGGCCAGATCGAACGTGGGCAATGCAATCCGTCGCTTGATTTTTTATCCAATGCCGCCTCTGCCCTGAACATGCATGTCTCAAGCTTTTTCCTCGGCAACAGCCATGACCCCATCATGGACGACGCCTCTTCACCTTCAGAAGGCGACGGAAGCGTCCGGCCATTTTCTGCGTGCGGACTGTGGATGATCTCCGGACCCGGGGGTAAGAATGTCTGGTCCAAATCCCTGTGCAGAATGCTTGGACATGCGTCCGTGCGGGTTCCGTCTCTGACCCAATTCTCCAAACACCTCACCGCCGACGGGGCAGAATCATTCCGGACCTTTTTCGCGCAGGTCCTCAATGGCAACATCCCTGAATCATTGATCATCGCGGTAACCCGCAAAGATGGCGTGCAACGCAGGGTCCAGGCCGTGGCGGAAATTCTGAGCGAAGGCAACGGGACAGCACAGACGGCATGCATTGTATTCTGGGATATGACTGAGTGGATAGAGACCCGTCGAATCTTCCAGTACACACAGCAGGAACTCAACGAAACCATCCGTGACAGAACCGCGGCTCTGACCAGTGCCGTATCCAACGCCAATCGGGAACTCGAACTGCGTCAGGATGCGGAACGTGCAATGCAACAGGCGCACAACAATCTGAGCCGACTGGTCCAGACCATCCCGGTCATCGTCTATTCCCGAAACTTCGAAGGCTCCACGACTCACTATTGCTCGCCCCAGGCCCGTGAGGTCTTTGGTTACAATCCTGAGGAAACGGACACTACGAAAGGTTTCTGGACCGATCGAATCCATCCTGAAGATGCTGACATATACCAGGCCGCGATGGATCAGGCCTCGCGTTCAGGCTTTCTGGATGTCGAGTATCGCGCACTGGACGAGGCCGGAAAAGTGATGTGGCTTCACGACAAGGCGGTCATGACGGATGAGGGTGAGGGGCTGATCATGCATGGCGTGGCCACGGACATCACGCAGCAGAAGATGGAGATCGAGACCCGCAAGGCCTTGGAACGCAAGAGCAGACAGCTTGACACGATGCTACGCCTCATCTGTGACAACGTGCCGGACATGATCTGGGCCAAGGATCTGGAAAAAAAGTATATTTTTGCCAACAAGACTGTTTGCGAGACATTGCTCAGAGCCACCGATACAAGCGAGCCCATCGGCAAGACGGACCTGTTTTTTGCCCAGAGGGAACGTGCCAGGCATCCGGATAATCCGAACTGGCACAGCTTTGGTGAGATCTGTCGCGATACGGACCAGATCACCATCGATTCGGCATCAGCGCAACAGTTCGATGAATACGGCAACATCTCCGGGAAGTTCCTGTTTCTCGACGTACGCAAGGCCCCTCTTTTCGACGAGAACGGGGCCATGATCGGAACCGTCGGATCGGCCAGGGACGTCACCATCCAGAAGGGCATGGAAAAGGAGCTGGAGGCGGGAAATGTCGCTCTGCGCGCCATCCTCGACAGCATCCCGGCCGATATCTGTGTTTTGGATTTCGAGACTGACGAGGTTCTCTTCATGAACGCGTCCATGCGTGAAAGTTCGGGAAGATGCGATACGGGCCTTCCCAGCTTCCAGCATTTGCCCGACGACGCGGAAGGCTTGCGCACGGTCAGACCCGATTCCGGAGACAAAACGATTTCCTGGGAGGCCCTCGACCCTCTCACCGGAAAATGGAATCTGTATTTCGACAGGCCAGTGTCGTGGCTTGACGGACGTCCGGCCCGCATCCGCATCGCCATGGACATCTCCGCGCGCATGCAGGCACAAGGACTGTTGAAAAAAGCCGCCGAGGAGCGGCGAATACTGCTCGAAAACATCCAGACGCAGGTCTGGTATCTGACCGACGCGCAGACCTACGGCGCAGTGAACGGGGCTCATGCGGCCTTCGGAGGCCGGAACATCGAGGAGCTTGCCTACAGGAATATCTACGAAATCTTTCCTGTCGATGTGGCCGACATCTGTCGAAAAGGTAATGAACAGGTCTTTTCTTCAGGGCGTCCGATCCGTACCGAGGAGTGGCTGCCGCATTTTTCCGGTGAGAAAAGACTTGTCTCCATCTTCAAATCACCCAAGCTCCGTCCTGACGGAACCGTGGAATCCGTTGTCTGTTCGGCGGAGGACATCACCGATCGCTGGCAATCTGAAGAAGCCCTGAAAAAGGCCAAGGAAATGGCCGAGGAGGCCAGCAGGGTCAAGTCCAGCTTCCTGGCCAGCATGAGTCACGAAATCCGCACGCCGATCAACGGGGTCATGGGCATGCTCCAGCTTCTTCAGACTACGGATCTGAACTCGGATCAGGATTCGTTCGTGGACATGGCCGTGAGATCCTGCGACCGCCTGGTTCGCCTGCTCTCCGACATAATGGATTTTTCGCGCATCGAGGCTGGCAAGCTCACCATTCAGGCCGCACCGACGAGCCTTGAGGGCGTCTTCAGGCAGGTTCACGAACTGTTTGCGCCTTTTATCAAAGACAACAATGTGCATCTGAACTTCACCCTGGACCCGGCCTTGCCCGTCCGAGTCATCGGCGATGCGTACCGTTTGCAACAGATCCTCAACAATTTTGTGGACAACGCCTGCAAATTCACCTCTTCGGGCCACATATCCGTGCATGCTTGGAGACTGCCTGCCGTTGCCCCCGAAACGGTCCGGATCTATTTTGAGATTACGGACACTGGCATCGGGATCCCCGACCACGATCTGAAGCAACTCTTCGACCCGTTCATCCAGGTCAGCAGTGGATATATCCGCTCCCACAAAGGTGTCGGACTCGGCCTCTCCATTTGCAAACGTCTGGTGGAACTCATGGGGGGCTGCATGTCCGTGATCAGCGAAGCGGATAAGGGCACAACCTTCGTTTTTTCCCTTTCGTTTGCGATGGATCCGGCTCGTCGCCACCCCGGTGGAACCGATGAGCGAGAAACGGCCAACATCAAAGGAAGACGCATTCTGCTGGTGGAGGACGATCAGGTCAGCGCAGTGGCCCAGCGATCCCTGCTGAGCCGTCAGGGAGCCGAAGTGGTCCACGTTCGCAGTGGTCTGGAAGCTCTGGAGACCTTGCGAAGCAGGCCCTTCGATCTTGTGGTCATGGATGTGCAGATGCAGGACATGGACGGCATCGAGGCCACCATGCGCATCCGCAGGGGCGAGGCCGGAGAGACGGTCAGGGACATTCCGGTCATCGCTTTGACGGCTTGCGCCATGGCCGGCGACAGGGAGCGTTTCCTCGGCGTCGGAATGAACGGCTACGTGGCCAAGCCCATGGACATCCGCGAGATGCTCCGCGTCACGGGCGAGGTCATGCGGGGCTGATGCCGACGCCAAAGGGTGTCCTTGTCGACAATCCATCACTGCGACAAGGCGTAAATTCCGGTTCATGGCGACGACTCTCCATGAATTCGGCCCTTGAACCATCGACACTAAAGCCACCCGGATTCGGGTGGCTTTTTTTGGGCGTTCGAACGTGTCGAGCGTTTTGCTGGTCGCTGAAAACATTCATTGATACAGATAGATACGCAAAAATAAGCGCTTGCCGTAAGCACAGCCTTTCATGTAGCAAACGGAACATGGATTCATGGGCCAAGAACCTCTGGTCGCAAAAACTCGAAAAGGAAGACATGGAAAAGTTTGCAATCATCATCGTCGGTCATGGAAAACTTGCGACCGAACTCGTGAACGGCCTGGGCGGTCCGGCAATTTCCCGCGTGATCCCCTGGTCCGGGCGGGACACGTTCAAAGACGATCGATGCATGGTCGTGCATGCCGGTTCCGGACGTGAACTCAGCGATGTCATCGAATTCTGTTCCGCCACCGACTCCATCCTGCTCGACCTGTCCACGGGAGATTCCCGGCTTCCTGACACGGTCGCGTTCCCGGTGGTCATCTGCCCCAACGTGAACATGCAGATGCTCTCCTTCATGGCCATGATCAAACAGGCGGCCGGATATTTTCAAGGCCAGGACATCGAAATCACCGAGTCCCACCAGGCATCGAAAACCACCAAGCCCGGCACTGCCGTACACCTTGCGAAATCCCTGGGCGTGCCCGAGAACCGGATTCAATCCCTGAGGGATCCCAAAGTGCAGCGCGAGGTTCTTGGAATCCCCTCCCCGTTTTTGGATCGCCATGCGTACCATGAGATAGTGATCAAAAACCCGGAAGTAGCGATTCGGCTGGAAACGATGGTGCTTGGCAAATCGGCGTATGCCTCGGGTCTTGCCAAGGTTGTCGAGATTGTGTCCAAAAGCAACCTGGGCCCTGGATATCATGATGTTGTTGATCTACTGATCGACAACAATTAACGATTTCATGCGTATCAGACGCGAATTTGAACTCAGCCGCTGAAGGAGGCGCAAACATGTCCAAAAAAATACTGATGCTGGTTGGTGACTACGTCGAGGATTACGAGGTCATGGTCCCTTTTCAGGCCCTGACCATGCTCGGTTACGATGTCGAGGCGGTCTGCCCTGACAAGAAGGCCGGGGAGTTTGTGCGCACGTCCATCCACGATTTCGAGGGGGACCAGACATACAGTGAAAAGCGGGGCCACAACTTCACCCTGAACAAGGATTTCGATGCGGTGGTCTCGGCCGATTATGTCGGGCTGGTCGTTCCCGGCGGCCGCGCTCCGGAATACATCCGCCTCAATCCGCGAGTGCTTGAAATCGTGCGCGAGTTCGACTCGGCAGGAAAACCCATCGCGGCCATCTGCCACGGTCCGCTCGTTCTCGTCACGGCCGGGGTTCTCAAAGGCAAGAGCTGTGCGGCCTATCCCGCCTGCGGGCCGGACGTGACCTGTGCCGGCGGCAAGTACGCCGACATCGCCCTGGACAAGGCCCATGTGGACGGCAATCTCGTCACAGCTCCGGCCTGGCCCGCGCATCCGGACTGGATCGCTAAGTTCGCCGCGCTGCTTGGAGCCAGGATATCCATCTAGCGAGAAATAAAAAAGACTCTGAACAGACAGGCCCGGGAACCGATTCCCGGGCCTGCTTCGCGTTCTATATCCTGAACTGCCCCACCAGTCCCTTGAGCTGCTCCGCGAGTTTCGAGAGCTCTTCCGCGCTGGCCTGGACCTGTTCGCCGCCGGAACGGATGTCGCTGGTGATCGAGTCGACCGCGGTTATGTCCTGGGCGATGTCCCTGGACACTCCGGACATCTCCGAGGATCGTGAGGATGCGTCCTGAACGCCTGTCGTGGCCTGGTTGATGTTTGTGGCCACTTCCCGGGTGACGGCGGACTGCTCTTCGATGGCCGCAGCGATGGTTGTGACGATCTCGTTCACGTCGCTTATGACCTTGACGATCTGGCCGATATCCGTGACCGCGCTGCCCGTGGCGCTCTGGATTCCGTTGATCTTGGTCCTGATGTCGTTGGTGGCCTCGGCGGTCTTCAGAGCCAGATCCTTGATCTCGTTGGCCACAACGGCGAATCCCCGTCCCGCATCCCCGGCCCTGGCCGCCTCGATGGTGGCATTGAGGGCCAGAAGGTTGGTCTGTGACGATATCGCGGAGATCGTATCCGTGACCTTGCCGATTTCCTGCGCGGCAACTCCAAGTTCGCGCAGGATGCCCGCGAAATTGTCGACCTGATGGGCGGCGCTGTCGGTGGTTCCACGGGCGCGTTCGGTATTGCCTGCGATCTCCCCGATGGTGGAGGTCATCTCTTCCGTGGCCGCCGCCACCGATGACAGGTTGGTCGTGGTCTGCTCCATGCCTGCCGCGACGGAGGTGATGTTCGCGCTCATCTCTTCCGCCGCGGTAGCCACGGTGGAGGTCTTGGATGAGAGGGAGAGCACGCTTTGCGTCGTCTGCTTGCTCACCGCTGAAAGCTCCGTGGCCGAAGAGGCCACGGTCTGGGCATTGCCGCTTATTTCGGCGATTATGCGCTGGAGCTTTTCGACAAACGTGTTGAAATATTGTGCCAGAAGACCGATCTCATCCTGGCTTTCCACCGGGAGTCGCTTGGTCAGATCGCCTTCGCCCTCGGAGATGTCCCGCAGCAGGTCCACGCAGTTTTTGACCGGGAGCAGGATGGCCCGGCTGATCAGCAGGGCGATGACGATGCCGACGCCAAAAAAGATCGCAGAGGCAATGCCGATCATCCAGCGCATGCCATACACTTCCGCGAACACGTCATCCTGCATGGCCCCCACGGCAATGGACCAGCCATTGCCCTCGATGGGCGCGAACCCGAAGAAGCGATCCTTGCCCATGAACGGGTACTGCTCAAATCCGGACTCACCCTTGATCATGCGTTGAAGCATCGCGCCCAATGTGGCGAATGCGGGATCTTTCTTGCCCTCTTCGATGAAGTTGCGCTGATCAAGCACGAATTGACGGTTTCCGTGGGCGATGAGCACTCCTTTGTCATCGACTATGTATGAATACCCTGACGCTCCATACTTGATGTTGTCCGTGATCTCGCTCAGCAAGGTGGCGTCGAGGCGTGCGATCAGGACTCCCTTGATATCTCCGGCAAATCCCCGGATAGGAGTGGCGAGAATCAGGACCGGCGAATTGGTGACCCGACTGATGATGACATTGGAGAACAGGGATTTTCCAGCCATGGCTTCCTTGAAATATGTCCGGTCACCCAGGTCGGCCGTGCTGCCGTCGGGATACCTGGCCTGTCCGTTGGCATCGATGACGCCCATGCCCAGATATTTCATGCGCTCGGTTTCGCGTTCCAGAATCATCAGTTGCCGGTCCCAGTTCATGGATCGGATCACGTCTCGATTGGCGATCCCTTCGATGCCTACCAGATAGTAATCAAGACGGCTCCTGACCAAGCGCGCGCCGTCTTGGGCCATGAGCTGGATATTCTCCTGTACCTGGTTCAAGGCTGAACGCTTGGCCTGGTCATAGGCAATAAATCCAAGGCCGGCGCAGACCAGGATCAGCAAACCCATAAAACCGCCGATCAATTTGATGCGAATCGGGATCTTCTTCATCGTTTTCTCCGGACCATTAAGGTTGTTCAGTTCACGGTCACACCAACGCCATCCGGCAAAAGTCTTCATAGCTGCGTCCCGCAAGGGCTCCTCGAAAAGAGCTCAGCATCGCATTCATGACGCTTGTCATACACCTTGAAAAAAGGCGTTTTCAAACTCTAACCCAGATTTATCTCAAGATAAAGAGGGAGATGAGATTAAAACTGCTTTTCGGCGCAAAGGATGGAAATTTGATGGATGTGACATTGCGGCCCCCCAAATTTATTTTCCCCGCGAACTTATCGGCATGTCCTACAGGGCGGTGGGGAGAAGCAGGGTGACGGACGTCTGGCAGCGCTTCATGGGCTGGTGACGGCTCCTTTTCGCCCTGCAAAAAATCAGGTCCTGCCCGGAGTAGGTCCATTCTAGTCAAGCAGAGGCATCAGTTCCATGGGATGGCGCAAGATAACCGCCGCCCCGGCATCAAGCAGCTCCCTTTCGGGCCTGAATCCCCAGAGCACGCCAACCGGGTGCATCCCGGCGTTGACGGCCGTGAACATGTCCACGTCCGTGTCCCCAAGATACAGGATCTCCTCCGGCCGCACGCCCAGATGGCTGATGACCTGTCTTGGTCCGGCCGGATCGGGTTTCACCGCGACACCAGGCATCTGTCCCAGGGTCAGCGCGAAATCCCAGCGCGCAAGGAACTCACGCATGCAGAGCTCGGCGAAGGCCTGAGGTTTGTTGGTCAGCACGGCCATGGGAACCTTTCTGGCCGCAAGCGCATCCAGCAGCTCGCGCACCCCCTCATAGAGACAGGTCTTGCTCCTCCAACCGGCTTCGTATTCACGCAGAAAGGATTGCAGGCACCGCGTTCGCAGATTTTCATCCTGCCGGTCTGCAGGCAGTGCGCGGGCTACGAGACGGCTTGCCCCGCTGCCTACGAAATTCCGGTAGGCGTCCACGGGGTGAGTCGTAAAACCCTGATCCGCGAGCACCCGGTTCATGGCGTCCGCCAGATCCGCCAGAGTGTCGAGCAGGGTTCCGTCCATATCAAAAACGACAGCTTTGTATTTCATGATGACGTCCTTATCCAGCCTGAGAATGACTGGAGCTTGAAAATGCAGTCCACACCAAAGGAAAGCCGGGATTCCGGATTGGAGCGTTTCCCTTTCCAGCTTTGATGGTGCAGCGGCACAAGGTGGTTGCGAAAACTAAGTTAGACAAGTTAAATTTTATTGACAGTAATCGCAAACAGGAATAGTTACTATTTATTACAAACATATGTCATCATGAACAATTATTAATACGGAGCAAGAAATGAGCGTACTCGTAACAAGACAGGCACCGAATTTCACCGCACCTTCCGTCACTCCGGGAGGCAACATCAAAGACTTCACCCTCTCCTCGTTGCGCGGAAAGTATGTCGTGCTTTTTTTCTGGCCTCTTGATTTCACCTTTGTCTGCCCCACCGAAATCATCGCCCACGATCGTCGCCTCAAGGATTTTCGCGACCGGGGCGTTGAAGTGGTCGGCATTTCCATCGACTCCCAGTTCACCCACTTTGCATGGCGCTCCACCCCCGTTGACCAGGGCGGAATCGGTCCGGTGGGATTCCACATGGTCGCGGACGTAAAGCACGAGATCACCCAGGCCTACGGCATCGAACATCCTGAAGCCGGCGTAGCCCTGCGTGCCTCTTTCCTGATCGACCGTGACGGCGTTGTGCAGCATCAGGTTGTGAACAACCTTCCGCTTGGACGCAACGTGGATGAAATGCTGCGACTCATCGACGCCCTGCAGTTCACCGAAAAGCACGGTGAAGTCTGCCCTGCCGGTTGGAAAAAAGGCGACCTCGGCATGAAGCCAGACGCCGTCGGCGTGGCCGACTATCTCTCCAAAAACGTGGAAAACCTTTAGACGCACAATGGTCGTGAAAAGGCCGCTTGGGACATTCGCGCCCAAGCGGCCTTTTTTTGCTTGCAAGCGGATTTTTCGTTATGAGCGATCGGTATCTCCGTACGAATGTTTCATGAACCTAGGGTAGGTATCTTTCCAAATCATGCGCCCATACTTAAAGTATAGCATGAGATTTTGCATTTTCCCGGTATCAAGCGCCGGTTGCTTCAAATGTCTTCAGCTCAAAGGAGGTCAGATGAAAATCAGCGCTCCCGCAACCACAAGAGGTTTCATCCTCATCGCCTTTGCCATGATAGTGCTCGTGGCGACTCTCATTTCGGCCCAGGCTGAAGAGTTTTCATCCAAACACCACCGTTTTCGCGTCACGGCTGTGGCCGGAGGACTGGAACATCCGTGGAGCCTGGCCTTCCTTCCTGACGGCGATATGCTGATCAGCGAACGTCCGGGAAGGCTGCGCATCGTCCGGGAGGGAGTCCTTCTGCCCACACCCGTTCAAGGCTTGCCCCGGATTCGGGTTCGGGGCCAGGGAGGCCTGCTTGACCTTCTCCCGCATCCCGAATTTGCGGAAAATCACATGCTCTATTTCAGTTATTCGGCAGACCTTGACGGCGAGGCGACCACGCACGTGGCCCGGGGAAGGCTTGAAGACGACATGCTCAAGGACGTTGAAGTGCTCTTTCGGGCAGAGCCCGCCTCATCGGGCAGAGTGCACTTCGGGTCCCGGCTGATCTTTGACGATCAGGAGTATCTCTACATCAGCGTCGGTGACCGCGGGCAGATGCAGCGCGCGCAAAAGCTGGATGATCACGCCGGAAAAATCATCCGCCTCCATGAAGACGGGCGTGTCCCCGAGGACAACCCCTTTGTGGGCAGATTCGATGCCTGGTCGGAAATATTCAGCTACGGGCATCGCAATCCCCAAGGCATGACCGTGCATCCGCGAACCGGAGAGATCTGGACACACGAGCACGGCCCCAGGGGCGGGGACGAGATCAACATTCTGCGTCCCGGCGTAAATTACGGCTGGCCGGTCGTGACACTGGGCATCGACTACACCGGCTTCACCATCGGGGATGGCCGGAGGCACATGCCCGGCATGGCTGACCCGCTGCATCACTGGACCCCATCCATCGCGCCTTCGGGCATGACCTTCTACACGGCCGACGCATTTCCCGGATGGAAGGGAGACCTCTTTGTCGGCGCCCTCTCCCACCGCCATCTCGCGCGACTGAAACTGGCCGGAGAGGTTGTGGTGGAGGAAGAGCGCCTGCTCGAAGACCTGAGGCTTCGCATCCGTGACGTGCGCCAGGGGCCGGACGGCAACCTGTGGCTGCTCACGGATCACGATCCCGGCCAGTTGCTGCGCCTGGAACCTGCGGATTGATCAGAACCTGAACCGCCCGACCAGCTTCTCCAGATGCGAGGACAGATCGGCCAGTCCACCGGCGCTTTGCAGCACCATCCTGCTCTCGTCCTGCATGGTGTTGGAGGATTCCAGAACCCCTTCGATCTCTTGGCTGATCTCCCGTGTCATCACGGAACTCGAGGTGACGTTGGTATTGATTTCGGCGATGCCCCGTGCTGCCTGATTCACGTTTTCGGAGATGTCCCTGGTCATGACGGTTTGTTCCTCCATGGCCTCGGAGATGGAAATGACGATGTCGTTCATCTCTTCGATGACGGAAATGATCTCCGCGATTTCGCTGGCGGTGACGGTGCTCACCTTCTGAATGGCTGCGACCTTGCGACGGATATTGTCCGTGGCGGCTGCGGTTTGCTGGGAAAGTTCCTTTATTTCTCCGGCGACCACGGCAAAACCGCGTCCGGCTGCACCGGCCCTGCCAGCCTCGATGGTGGCATTCAAGGCCAGAAGGTTGGTCTGGGAGGAGATGGCCGCGATGGTCGCCGTCACGGAGCCTATCTCATTGGCGGCCTTGCTTAGCTGGCCCATGTGACGGGTGGTTTCCGCAGCCTTGACCACGGCGTCCGAGGTCGTGCGTTTGGCCAGCTCGGCGCTCTGGGCCACGCCCTGAATGGTTGCCGCCAACTCGGCAGTGGATGCGGCCACGCTGCCGACGTTGACCGTGGTCTGTTCCATGGCTGCGGACACGGAGTGCATGTTATCGCTGACAGACATGGCCGAGCAGTGCACGGACTCGGCCCGCCGAGCAGTTCCCGCCGAATTATCGGCCAGGCAGTTTGACAGGGCTCCAAGCTCTGAAGATGCGCCGGAAAGCGAACCGGTTGCGGCAACGATCTCTGCCAGCATCTCCCTGCTCTTGGCGACCATGGAGTTCAGGGAATCCGCCAGATGCCCTATCTCGTCCCGAGCCGGATAGACGATGGTCGTCGTGTAGTTGCCGGCGGCCACCTCGTCGGCAAGTATGGCCATGCGCCGCACCGGGGACAGCAGGGCGCGCCCGGCGATACAGATCAGGATCACGGACAGGGCCAGAGGCAGAATCAGACTGATCAGGGAATTTTTGATCAGCCTTTCATTGACCCCCGCCATGAGATCTTCTGTGGCGACCCAGGTCGCAAAAGTCAGGTTCCAGGGCTCGAAGGTCTGCAGGGCGACTTCCAGATGACGCCCGTCCTCCATGACGAAGGCGGCATGTCCGTTATCAGCTTCGGCCTTGCGAATGCCCTCGGCCACACCACCGTCCCCGGATACGATTATGATGTCACGTCCTTGAGCGTCAAAAACCAAGGTCCCACCGTGTCCGTCGACACGGACATTGCGCACAAAATCGGCAAAGGCGTCGCTTACCAACGGATGCGTTATTTCCAGAGCTCCGATGACCTTGCCTTCATTCAAATCGGTGAAGGGAACATAGGCTGCCATGCGCCACGATCCACCCAACCAGACCATCCCTTCCCAGTTCTGGTTGGAAATGATTGCCTTTTGAACCGGGGAATCTCCATCGATGAAGGAACCCTTTCCCCAATGCGGCACCGGTAAGTCCAGGGAAGTGGAAATGCGCACCAGCCTGTCATCGTGGACCTGCAGCACCGAAGCAACCCCGCCGGTGAGCTGGGCAACCTTGTGCATCACGGAATCATCCTCATGCAGATAGACTGCCCCGTGTTTGATGGCGGGGATGATCGTCTTTTGCGACTCCCCGCCTTCCTGATTTACAAGATCAAGTTCGGCATCCATAAGCACTTCGGGAACAGGAAAACCGCTCAATTCGAACTGGGTTTTCATGATATCACGATCTATGATAATCTTTTTCTGCATGAGAGCATGCTGCAAGGCTACTGATTCAGCCAAGGTGGCAGAGATGCTGAAAAGACCCTCGCGCCCTTGACGCAACACGTCGTTTCTCGTCATGTAAATCTGGGACAGGGACAGACATAATACCGTCACAAGAACAATGGCGATGGTCACAACCGAAATTTTGATCTGGAATCCGAGATTTTTTCCCATTAATTTTTACACCTTGAATGCGGTATTAAATGTATCGGATAATATTTAAACTTGTCTGACAAAGCCTTAGACGCTTTGTGTGTTGAAAATGTTAAAATTCAACGTCGGGCTGGTGACAGATTTGTGACCAACCTGCCTGCAGCCCGGAATCACTAGAAAAAATGCGAAATTTGGGTGAAATGCATGAATGGCGGCTCGTGCATATCGGTCAGACCAACAGTTCTCCAATTTCAACAGGAGCAGCAAGACATGTACAGATTTGGTGCACAGTGCATCGTGTTCTCCCCCACGGGCACGACCAGGCAGGTTCTTGAGTCAATAACATTGGGCCTTGCGCCTGAATTCCGGTCGCAACTGGAGTTGACGCACCCTGTCCTGAAACAGGTGCCTGGCGAATATCAAGGTGAAGATGCCGGGGTGGCGCTTATCGGCATGCCCGTCCATGCAGGACGGATTCCCGCTTTGGCCGTGACGAGACTTCGCGCTTCAGTGCGTGGAAATGGACGCAAGGCGGTACTTGTCGTTGTCTACGGCAACAGGGCCTATGATGATGCCCTGCTGGAACTTCGTGATCTGGCAATGGAATTGGGGTTTGTGCCTTTCGCGGCAGCGGCCTTCGTGGGGGAGCATTCCTTTTCCACGTCGGATTTTGCCGTGGCTCAAGGGCGTCCTGATAAAATGGACCTGGATAAGGCCTTGGAGTTTGGAGAAAGCGTACGGAAGAAAATGATCGAAGTCAGGGAAGACTGGGGCAACGAGCGACTGCTGCATGTGCCGGGAAATTTTCCATATCGCGAAGGAGTTCAACCTGCTTTGATCTCGCCCGAGACCGACGCGCTTAAATGCGTTCTTTGCGGTGATTGCGTCGAACCCTGCCCCACCAGCGCCATCAGTCTGAAAGGCGACACCGTCGACACCGACAAGATGTCATGCCTGCGCTGCTGCGCGTGCATCCGTGCCTGTCCGTCAGGGGCCAGAGTCATGCTTCATCCGAAAATTCTGGAGTTTGGGCGCACCTTGCATGAAAAATTTGCCATCCGCCGCGAACCCGAGCTGTTTGTTTGAAAATGTCACTGCAGCACCCTGATCACTTGGAATAAGGGGGGCTGGCCATTTTGCCCATCTTCATGATGGGTTTCACGCGGACCCTGACATGGCCCATCTTGGTAAGAATGCCGCCAGACCTTTGGCGGCTTTTTTACGTTGACTCATCGATAAATGGTTCGGGCAGGAATAAATGCCTGACTGTCTGAAATGGGGACAAAAAAAAGGGGCGTCAAAGACGCCCCGAATTAATTCAAAACAAAGATTGTACCCGAATCAAAGCCAATCGAAATATTGTTTGAGCTTGCTCGGATGACGCTTGGTGTCGTTGTCTTGTTCTTGCGCATAGTAATACGCCACTTTGGCCTTTGATTTGGCCATCTGCACGATTTCATCCAGTTCAGGGAAATTGTCTACAATATACACATAGCGCGTCCATGCCGCGTTGTATGAGCCTGATTTGAAATAAAAATCTGCAACAAACATTTCATGTTCAGCCATCAGCGTTCTGCATTTGACGATGTATTCAAGAGCCTGTTCACGATAAACGCTCTCGGGGTATCCGCTCACGAGCCTCCTGAAAGATTCGACAGCTTCAGCAAGTTGCGTATGCGGCAAGTCGATGGACCGATGTGAATTGTATTTGTTCACACCGATCTGAAAAAGAACGTAATCAATTGATTCGTGACGAGGATGCATGTTCAGGAATTCTTCATACGCATCGACGGCATCCAGATACTGCGCATCAAGAGTATACGCATCGCCAAGCATGAGTCTGGCTTCCGTGGCATAAGGGCTGAACGGATATCTGTCATTGAGTTTGGTCAAGGAATCAATGGCTTCAGTGTATTCCTTGTCTTGCATGAAAGCACGAGCATTTTCATAAAGTTCCTGGGCGGTGTCCTCGGGTGGAGTCAAAAAATAATAGTCTATGGCTCCGCACCCATTTAAAAGGAGGACAAAAGAAAAAAGAATCAAATAGTTGCGCATTACAATTACCTGGCTCACGGTAAATGGAAGTGATGGGGCGAGTTTGAAAGGCATCTTGCTTTTGATCGGCAAAACGCGCTCAACTCAATACAAAAAAGTAAGGGTGACCACTACGCTGTCGCAGCCACCCTCGTCAGACAATCTCAAGGATCAACAACAATTAGAGAGCCTTGTCACTGAGCATCTGCTTCAGGCTGGCCTTGGAGACTGCGCCGGTGACCTGCTCCACGACTTCTCCGTTCTTGAAAAGGATCAAGGTCGGAATGGCACGAATTCCGTATTTGCTCGGAGTGCCGGGGTTTTCGTCGACATTCATCTTGAGTATCTTGACCTTACCCTCGAATTCCTGGGTCAATTCTTCAATCACGGGAGCAATGGCCCTGCACGGTCCGCACCACGGTGCCCAAAAATCCACCAATACAGGAAGATCACCTTTCAAAACTTCCGCATCAAATCCGGCATCGTTCACTTGTGCAGCCATTATTCACTCCTTGAAGAAAGGGTTTACAATAAAATCATTGGGAACAATCTTTCCCCGTGGGACGGCCTCAAAATCCAGGGAACTCATGAGACCCTTTTTCGCCCACTGAACTCCTGCGTACGCTATCATAGCCGCATTATCACCACAATAGTTTTGCGAAGGAGCTAAAAATTTGAGCCCCCCGGTGTTGGCAAATGCTGAAAATTTATGCCGAAGATGACTATTGGCGGCGACTCCACCAGCAAGGCACAACGTTCTGAGTTCATGGCAACGCGCCACGGCCCGGCGGGTTTTTTCGAGCAGGGTCTCGACGATAGTTTCGTTCACCGTGGCGCAAAGATCCTTAATCTCCTGTGGAATGAGCTCCACGTCAAAGGCGGCGTAGTCGATTGCGGCAAAGGATTGCTTGTGCACATATTGGGCAACTGCGGTTTTTAATCCGCTGAAGCTGAAATCACAATTGTCGTTCTGCAGGTAAGGTTTGGAAAAAAGACGCGGATCCGCCGTGCCGTGCCCGGCCAAAATGTCTATGTACTTTCCACCCGGATAGGGAAGATTCAAAAGTTTTGCAATCTTGTCAAACGCCTCCCCAGCTGCGTCATCGAGAGTCTTTCCGAGCAGGTTGAATTCGCAGGGAGCGGGCATTTCATAGATATGCGTATGCCCCCCTGAAACGAGGACTCCAAGCGCAGGGTACTCGATGGCATCGGTGAAATCGCAGGCCAGCAGATGCGCATGGAGGTGATTAACCCCGATGATTGGAATACCGAGCGACAAGGACAAAGACTTGGCGTAGGAGATGCCAACCAAGAGGGCGCCCAGCAGTCCAGGACCGCGTGTGACCGCGACGAGGTCGATACCCTGTCCCGCAGATCGATCTACACTTTGCAAAACCGAGGAAACGAGCCCGTCCAGCAGGCGCAGGTGCTCACGCGACGCCAGCTCCGGCACGACTCCGCCAAAAACCGAATGCATTGGTATCTGCGTGTGTACAAGATCGGTGATGAGGTGTCCGTCCTGCCAAAGCGCAACGGAAGTCTCGTCACAGGAGGTTTCGATACCAAGACAAATCATCTGCACACGTCGTTGAAAGATGCTGGGGACAAAGGGAATTCCTAGCTTTTGGCAGCTTCTGCATAGAACTTGAGCGCAACCTCAACGTCTTCCTTGGATCCAATGAACAAGGGCACGCGCTGATGCAGCTCCTCTGGCTCGATGTCGAGGATGCGGCGAATTCCGTCAGTTGCAAGTCCGCCGGCCTGCTCGGCGATCATGGCCATGGGGGCTGCCTCACACATGAGACGCAACTTGCCTGAAGGTTTGCGCAGATCGCGCGAATCGGCGGGATACATGAAAATTCCGCCGTAAATCAGATTGCGGTGAAAGTCGGAAACCAGAGAACCTATATAGCGCGAGCTGTACGGACGTCCAGTAGCGCTATCGTTTGATTTGAAATAATTGACGATATTTTTGGTGGGCTCATCCCAATAGGAAAAATACCCTTCGTTGACGGAGTAGATTTTTCCCCGTTCCGGTATTTTTATGTCCGGATGAGAAAGAAGAAACTCACCTACGCTGGGATCGAGGGTGAACCCGTGAACGCCACTTCCGGCGGTATAAACCATCATAGTGGAGGACCCATAGATGATATATCCGGCAGCGACCTGCATCGAACCTTTCTGCAGCAGATCTCCGATGCTGACGGCCTGCTGATCGAAAGACGTGCGGCGATAAATGCTGAAGATGGTCCCGATGCTGACATTGGCATCTATGTTGGCCGAACCGTCGAGGGGATCAAAGATAAGAATGTAGTCGCCCACGGGGTATTGGCGGGGAATCGGGATAAAATCCGCGTTTTCCTCCGAAACCATGGCGCAAAGCACCCCCGCTCTCTCCATTCTGCGAATGATGACGCGGTTGGCAAAGTCATCCAGCTTCTGGACGATCTCACCTTGGACGTTCACTTCCCCGGTAACACCCAGAACATCCAGAAGCCCTGCCTTGGAGACTTCGCGATCGATGATTTTCGCGGAAAGGATCAGTTCGGTCAGCAACCTGGTGAAACGACCGGAAGCCATGGGTCTTTCTTTTTGACGCAGGAGCAAATGCTCAACAACTGTTACTTGGCGCATGCGTATTACTCTTGATTCAGATGTAAATATACAAGATTGTCAGAGCCCATGCTTCTGATCCAATACCACTCTTTGTCATTGACTTCCAGGCTTCCTGAATACTTGGATACGTTTCTCAAGTTCAAGCATGCTTCAGAAAGGTTCTCAATGGCAGGTCCACAAATCTGGTCATCAATGGCGATTACAGTTCGATTATCAGGTATTTCAGCAGCGAGAGCACTCATCTCAACTTCAACAACGGTCGTTTTGTATTGCCCGTCTGGTGTCGAGAGCACATGAATAAAAAATTGTCGATTGTTTTCAAACACAAAAATTCTGCTTCTGTCAGGTGTAAAATCAGTTAATATCTTACGAATTGCCGGATCAAAACCAAGTGTGTCATCACCTGTTACAAAAAGCTGGTCCTGATCAAAAACTGCGATATTTTTTATCCAAGGCTGGATTGACTTCTGATTTTCAATCATTTCATCATCCGCACGAGAATCCAAAAGATCGAGCTGATTTGCAAGTCGCACAATCTTACTGTCAACAGTATAGTAATCATCTAGAAATTCTGCTGGTATATCAGCAGAAATTGTTTCTTCATAATCAATACTTGCTACTGGATTAACATAATCATTGTAGTATTGCTGCGTTACCCGAACAGGCTTGCATGCCACAAGCAAAAGCAAAGCAAAGATTGGAATAATAAATTTCATAGAGTCTCTCGGGATCGATTGGAATTGATAAGAAAGAGCCGTAAAATTGAAAACCATGCGCGAAATGAAATGTTATAAGGACCTATAGTTGCACCGAAAAAGAATCAAGAGGGATTTTTGCCGTGAATATTCAATCGGCATTCATTTCTTGCGGATTGACTTTTTGCTCCAGGCGATCGGCCAGAGTATTGAGCACGAAAAAGAGCTTGTTGTTTTTTTCAACCGCCGGATCGGGCATACTGCCTAATTCCTTGTGTGCATTGGCACGGAGGGCGCTCAACTCGTTTCGCTCCACCTCGTTGATAACACCTTCCAGCAGATCGTCGTAAATTTTTATTGCCTGTGCGAATTCACCCTGAGCTACCAGGAGTTTGGCCATGGTTTTCGTCTTGATTCCGGAATTGAGGCAGATCTGGGCAACTTCTTCAGCATCAAGATCCTGCTCCGGTTCGACATTTGGAGAGTCGGATGAGATCAGTTCAGTGTAATGGCCAATGCCGTAGGTAAGGAGCTTGAGAAGATCGACATCTTCACCCCGCGCGTTTCGCTCCACCAGAAAAGAAGCCAGGGCCAGGTCGGAGCGCTGGGACTTGGCATAGTGTGCACGCAGACTCACCCAGAACTTTTCATAGGAGAGCAGTTTGGAGAAAACGGAGCACGCCTTGTTTTCAGCGGCCGAGGTATCGCCGACTTCGCTCAAGAGCTCGATCAAGTACAGCTGAGCTTCAAGATAGTCGGGATGATGCTCTATTCCTCTTTGTACGATTTCGATGGCTCGTTGTGTGTGGCCTTGCTTGCGATACAGTCGCGCCAGAGGAAAAAAAATCTTTGAGCCCGAGTCATGTTCAAGAAGTTCGTCGAAAAGGTGTAGTGTATCGTTCATATTATTTCAGGATATACATCAGTTCATTGTCAGCTACGTAAAAAAGTTCTCGCTTGATCAACCTGTTTACATATTGGTCGTTCTTCTTGAGAATACGAATCTCAGAACTGATTTGTCTATTTCGAAAATCGATATCGTTAATTTTCTCTTGCACACTCTCGATTTTAATTTTCAAATCCTTGTAAACGGGCATCCCGCTATCTTCATCAAATATCTTAAAAACGAGAAAGATATTTATGATACATAACAGAAAAAGAAAAATTTGATTTTTACCATGAATCATGGATCATCCTTTAATGTGCAATCTTTGTGCTGCGACAGTCCATGGTTCGCTATAGCTCTTGTATTCACCTATGGCAAGATCAAGAATATTCTCAATTCTTTCAATGTCCTTAGCGCCGACAACAGCGTTGACGCCTCTGAAAAATGCCTCATTGGCATGCAGACTCTTGCAATCGGTTTCTACAAGAATGATGTTTACATCCCTGCGGCGCAATCCGTTCCACTTTCTTACAATACCAAGAAGCGCTTTGGCCTCTTCCGACTCTTCAAGAATCAGGATGTTGTAGTAATTGATGCGAACTTTATCCAATGCTTCGTGGATAAGTGTGGACGAGGAAATAAAAATGCCTCTTGATTTCAAGAAAAGGCCTATTCTCTCCGAAAGTGTCCTGTTCTTGACAAACAAAAAAGCTACAGTTGCATCATGCGGAAAATGTTCAGGAGCAACGATTTTTTCGCTCTCGCTTTCCTGATCCACAACGATCGGTTCTCGACATTTGGGACAATTGAGTTTGAACTTTTTGGTTTCAGGAATACGGTCGTCCGGTATCACAAAACTGGATTTGCAATGAGTGCAGGTGATGTCCATTCTAACCTCTCAAAAAAAGGAGCTCTTGCGATCATATTCATGATCAAGTTCGAGACCTTCAATGTCCGTAACCTTCTCTCCACGGGCGGTCTTGATCTTGTCGACCATCTGGGCCAGGCGCGATTTGTCCGATCCGTAAAGCATGGCGATATCTTCGGAAATGATGTTCTCGTAAAACTGATTGGCTATGTATTTGTCGAAAGTGATCATACCGTAGGCATCACCGGATTCAACGATGTTGTAGAAGGATTTGTCTTCGCTCTCACCGTTGTAAATGACTTCCTTGATACGCAAGTTCGACTTCAAGACTTCAAACGCAGGCACGCGCCCTCCACCCAAACGTGGCATCAATCTTTGCGAAACGACATATTTGAGGCTCTCCGCCAGACGTGATCTGATCAATCGTTCTTCGGCAAGCTCAAACATGCCGATGATGCGGTTGATCGTCTGGCCGGTGTCACTGGTGTGCAGCGTGCCGAGCACGAGATGACCGGTTTCCGCGGCTTCCAGAGCAATGGTGATCGTCTCGCGATCGCGGATTTCACCCACCAGGATAACTTTTGGGGCCTGGCGCAATGCCGCGCGCAGTCCCGATGAGAAAGAGTCGAAATCGAGGCCCAGTTCGCGCTGGTTCACGGTCCCGAGCTTGTGCTCGTGGACATATTCGATGGGGTCCTCAAGGGTGACGATATGCTTGCGGTGCATCTGGTTGATGTTGTCGATGAGGGCGGCAAGAGAGGTGGTTTTTCCTGTGCCGGTGGCACCCGTAACCAGGATCAGACCGAACTTCTCCTTGGACATTTCGTAAAAGACATCCGGCAGGGCGAGGTCCTTGATCGTGGGCACGATGGAGGTCAGCTTGCGCATCACTATGGCCAGCGAGCCCTTCTGCCCAAGGACGTTGACCCTGAAACGGCAGCGCCCGGGAAGTTCGTAGGAGAGATCGCAGGAACCTGTCCGCAGTTGGTCTTCGTAAAGTCTGATATTGCGGCCCATGAGACACATGGCCACGGCCTCAACCTGAACCGGCAGGAGCGGCCCGGGGTTTGGTTCTATCCTGGCGTTGACGAGTTCGCCGTGAACTTCCGCCTGCACATGCTTGTTCACGGTGAACAGGATGTCTGAGGTATCAGGTGCAAAATCGAGAACCTGATGTAATATATGGTCAAGATGCGCTCTTTGCATACTACACCTCGGTGAAATCTTGGGGCGGTGTGGTCAGGAATTCCCTGAACTTCGATTTCGTGGCCGCCTTGTTGTAGGCCTGCTCGGCGTCAATGACACCGGCGGTCAGAAGCTTCATGATGGCATCGTCGATGCTCTGCATGCCGAATTTTCGGCCGGTCTCGATAACGGAATTGATCTGAAAGATCTTGTTTTCGCGGATCAGGTTGCGCACGGCAGGAGTGGCGATGAGGACCTCAATGCCTGCCACGCGCCCGGGCTGGTCGATGCGCTTGAAAAGATTCTGCGCGATGATGGCCCGCAGGGAGTCGGCGAGGCCGGAACGGATCTGCCCCTGCAAATCGCCAGGAAAGACCTCGATGATGCGGTCAATGGTTTTCGAGGCGGAGATGGTGTGCAGGGTCGCGAAAACCAGATGGCCTGTCTCGGCCGCTTCCAGAGCCAGCTGAATGGTTTCCAAGTCTCGCATTTCGCCGACCAGAATGATATCCGGATCCTCACGCAAGGCCCCGCGCAACGCCGCGCTGAAGGACAGGGTGTCCCGGCCGACTTCGCGCTGGTTGATCAGGCAGTTCTGAGGTTCATGCACGAATTCGATGGGGTCTTCGATGGTCAGGATGTGATCCTTGCGGATCTTGTTCACATAATCGACAATGGCTGCCAGAGTGGTCGACTTACCGCTGCCTGTCGGCCCGGTCACCAGCACCAGGCCTTTGGGCAACATGGCCAGGTTCTTGAGGATATTTGGCAGACCGAGTTCCTCGATGGTGAGAATCTTTTGCGGGATTTCCCGAAAAACAGCTCCTATCCCGCGTTTTTGCATGAAGAAATTGGCGCGGTATCGAGCCAGATGGGTGACTTCGTAGGAGAAATCGACGTCTCCGCATTCTTCGAATGTCTTGATCTTGTTTTCTGGAGTTATTTCGTAAAGCATTTTCTTGAGTTCTTCGTGCTCAAGAAATTTGTACTTGATACGCTGCATTTCTCCATGCAGGCGGATGATCGGTTGCGAACCCGATGAGAGATGAAGATCCGAGGCCCCAAGCTCATGCATCATCTTAAAAAAAGCATCTATTTGAGCCATTTATGCCGTCCTCCAAAGGAACTGTCCGCAAAATCGGAAATTGTTGACAGGCAAGCAGATTCGTGTCGCACCCTTTAAGTTCAAATAAGTTCGGATGATGCATACACTAAAATTCAGAGAAACAAAATGCAAAGTTCAGTCACCCCAAATCCGATAAAAGCCGTAAAGGTAATTCCATCCCGAGTACAAAGTGAGCACTACCGCCACAAGCAGTAACAAAAAACCCAATGCCGCAGTGTCGATACCAAAAAACGGGTAGTGATAAATAAGAGGAACCAGCGCGACGCTCTGCATGATCGTCTTCATCTTCCCATATTTGTCGGCTGCGATAACCTGCCCCTTGTCCGCAGCGATGGCTCGAAGTCCTGTGACAAGCAATTCGCGGATGATGACAATGATCGCGATCCATGCCGGAACCCAATTCAACTCGACCAGCATGATCAGGACCGATGCGATGAGTATCTTGTCTGCCAGGGGATCGAGAAACTTTCCGAAATTGGTGACCTGATTGTATTTTCTTGCCCAAAAGCCGTCAGCAAGATCCGTAAGGATCGCGACAAGAAAAAAGATCGTCGCCAGCAGACAGGTTGTCGGCGTGGGAAAATACAGCAAGGCGATAATAAAGGGCACCGCCATTATTCGAAAAACCGTAAGTGCGTTTGGTACGTTCATCATTTTGTTTTATTCATAATTTTGAAGTCGCGCCCAAACTTTTTCTACATAGTTTTGAGTTTCGGCGTATGGAGGAATTCCTCCATATTTTTTTACTGCATTAGGCCCAGCGTTATATGCAGCAACCGCAAGACGCCTGTCCGGAAACGTGTCCAAAAGATATTTCAGATAGCGGATACCCGCATCGATATTTTCAGAGGGGTCGAAAGGATCTTCAAGGTCAAGATCCCGTCCGGTTTCAGGCATGATCTGCATCAGCCCCTGCGCTCCGGCAGTCGAAACTGCGGCGGCATTGAATCCGGATTCGACATCGATAACCGCCATCACAAGTTTTTTGTCAACTCCATATTTGGAGCATAAACCTGAAACTATGGTATTTACTTCTTCAACGCTTCTGTGATCACGTTTGAATGCAACGATTGCATTCCGGATGTAGTTGATCGTTTTTTGAAACTTGTATGGTTTGTATTTTCTTGAGTTTGGAATGTCAGTTATGCAAAGACTTCCATCTTCCTTGACCATATAGTAGATTCCTTTGGCTTGGGCGCTCTGCCCAGCCAGAAGAAAAAACTGCACGGCGAGAAGAAAAGAAAATACAAAAACACGCTTCATTACGTTCGCACCACCTTCTTACCTAAACATGACTGCTCGACACCGCCTCCAGACTGTTTTCAGCAGCGGCGATGACGCGCTCCGCCATCTCGAGCAGGGCCGTCTTGGCCGGACAATCGACATCGAGCATGACCACGGGCTTGCCCAGATCTCCGGCGATCACGGTAACCGGATCCAGCGGAATCGAGCCGAGAAACGGGAGCGAGTACTTCCTGGCCAGCTCCTCTCCTCCGCCTTTCTTGAACAGATCGATCTTCTGCGCGCAATGCGGACAGATCAGACCGCTCATGTTTTCAACGACGCCGAGAATGTTCGCCTTTACGTACTGCAGAAAGTTAATCGATTTCCGCACGTCTGCCAAAGAAATTTCTTGAGGCGTCGTGATCACGATGCTCAGGGCGTCGGGGACTGTCTTGAGCACGGCCATCGGCTCGTCGCCCGTGCCTGGAGGAGAGTCGATGACCAGGAAATCAAGCTCGCCCCAGTCCACATCGGACACGAACTGCCGGATGGCCGAGGTCTTCATGGGCCCTTTCCAGAGCACGGCCTGATCCGGATCCTTGAGCAGGGACTCCATGGACACGACCGCCAGATTGTCGCTGTAACGCTTGGGCTGGATGCCCTTTTGCGGATCGATGTCCAGTAGACCCGTCAGGCCAAGCAGATGCGGGACGCTGGGCCCGTGAATGTCGACATCCAGAAGCCCGACCTTGTAGCCCTTGAGGGCCAGGGCGGCGGCCAGATTGGTGGATACGGAACTCTTGCCCACTCCGCCTTTGCCGCTCATGACAAAAAGCTTGTATTTGATCTTGGACAGGGTGCCGGCGATGACCCTGTCCTGACGTTCGAACTTGGTTTCCGGGCTGTCCTGGATCGTACCCAGGGTGTTCTTGCCGGAGCAGCTGGAACAGGATGAATTGGTTTCGGACATTTTTCCTCCAGGTATATGGGCCAGTTGCCACCGGTTGTGCCGGTTGCTGGGCCAAATAGTCTTTTAACTGTTGTTAAGCATTCCAGCACGTCAAACGCATAAGCTCTGGGCAACGCCGAGGCTCACCAGCCGTGCGATCCCACTAGGTCGACAAAAGCGACGGGGCCCTGGTCTTCCTGATGGATCCGCCCTTCCTTCTTGAAAATCCTGAGCAGCCGCTGGTCCCTTCTTGTCGCGCCCACGGGGATGAGCATGATTCCCGGATCCGTCAGCTGCTCCAGCAGAGGCGCGGGCACCTCGGGCCCTCCCGCCGTGACGATGATGCGATCAAAAGGGCCCTGCTCCGGCCAGCCAAGGGTTCCGTCGTCGAGCTTGACCCGCACATTGAAGTATTTCATCTGCAGAAGCCTGCTGCGGGCTGTCATGTAGAGCTGCTTGATCCGCTCGACGGTGAATACATCAGCCCCCATGGCCGCGAGTATGGCGGCCTGGTATCCGGAGCCGGTTCCTATTTCAAGGATGCGCATGCGCGGACGGACGACCAGAAGCGAGGTCATCAGGGCGACTATGTATGGCTGGGAAAGTGTCTGCCCAAGTCCGATGGGCACGGGATGGTCTCCGTAGGCCTGCATCTGCAGAGCTTCGTCGACGAAAAGATGACGGGGAACCTGACGCATCACGGAGAGCACGCGTTCGTCGGTGATCCCCCTGGCCTCGATCTGCTCTCGCACCATCCTTTCCCGATTGCGAAGAAATCCCTTCAACGTGAAGCTCTCCCGGTCTGCTCGATTCATTGGAAATCATTACCAGAAAGATGGTTGCAAACCAGATTTCACCACCCAAGTCAACACGGACGTCGTCGTGGACCGGCTTACGCCGCCTGCGCCAACCTTTTTCTTGCCCGCGCTGCTGGAATCGGAAAGAATGCTCAAAAAGGAGAATGCCATGTTCCAGGTAAAGAATATCATGACCAAGGACGTTTTCACCCTCAATCACAACGAAAGTCTGAGCGCGGCCAAGGATCTGATGGACCTGGCCCGCATCCGCCACATCCCCATTGTCGACAATCAGGGAAAATTCGCAGGTCTGTTGACGCATCGCGACATCCTGGCCGCGACCATCTCCGAGTTGGCCGGTATCGACCGCCAGACCCAGGATGAAATCGAGTCCGGAATTCCCATTCGCGAAATCATGCAGACCGACGTGGTCACCGTCACCGCCGACCTGTCTTTGAAGGAGGCCGCCAAATTATTGCTGGAGGAGAAGTACGGATGCCTGCCCGTGATCTGCGACGAAAAGCTGTGCGGGATCATCACCGAGGCAGACTTCCTGCGGCTGACCATTGATCTGATGGATGCCGTGGAGCCGGAAGACTAGCAGGCCGCCCCAAAACGCAGATCTGCTGAGTCAACGAAAAAAGCCAGCTCGCTTGTGTCTGTGCATGACTGCGCGTACTGGCTTTTCCCGCTTCCTTGCATCTCATCGAATGTTTAAGCGGCCTGTATATTTTGTCTTTTCATCTGCCAGCCAGATTGCGTCTTCTAGAAAAGAAAGGTGGCAGCCAGTCCCAGAAAGGTGAAAAAACCGATACTGTCCGTCAGAGTCGTCAGGAAGATGCTTGAAGCCTGGGCCGGGTCGCGTCCGATTTCTTTGAGCACCAGCGGAATGGACGCTCCGGCCACGGCGCCGATGAGCATGTCGAGACCCAAGGCCAGGGCCATGACCACGGCCAGGCCGAGATTGTGGGTCCAGACGAAAAGGCCGATAAAAACCAGTGAGCCGACGATGAACCCGTTGGCCGTTCCGATCTTGGCTTCACGCAACACCGCCACCCAGCTTTTCCTGCGGTTGAACCGCTCCATGGCCAACTGCCTGATCATGACCGCCAGGGCCTGCTGACCAGTATTTCCGGCCTGATTGGCGACGATGGGCATGAGCGCGGCCAGGATGGCCATCTGTGCGATGGTGCCTTCGAACAGATGCACGACGAAGGCGGACACGGCGGAGTTGAGCACATTGAGGATCAGCCAGGGCAGACGCATGCGCAGGGAATAGGTCCAGGGCGAATCCACAGTTTCGTCCCGACCCGCGCCGACCATGGACTGCATGTCCTCGCTGGCTTCCTCCTGGATGATATCGATGACGTCATCGACTGTGACCATGCCCAGAAGGCGCTGTTCGTGGTCAACGACGGGAAGAGCCAGAAAATTGTAGCGGCTGATGAGCCGGGCGACCTCTTCCTTGTCCACGTCGAAGGATACGTAAATCAGGTTCTGCTCGTGCAGCAGTTCCTTCAGTAGGGTCCGGCCCGGGCTCAGGAGAAGATCCCGCAGGGACAGCACGCCCCGGAGATGCCTGAACTCGTCAACGATGTAGGCATAGTAGGGAATCTCGGTTTCCTCTACCCGGTCGCGGATCAGATTGATGGCCTGCTGCGCGTTCATGGAGTGATCCAGGGCCAGAATCTCGGTGTTCATGACGCCGCCGGCGGAATCCGGATCGAACTGCAGCAGGTCCGAGATTTCCTCGGCGTCCTCGCGTTCCAGCTTCTTGAAAATGCGGGCGCGGACGGAGACGTCGAGATCTTCGAGAATATCGGCCGCGTCATCCGGGGACATGGCCTCCAGAATGGCGGCGGCGAAATCCGGCGAAAGCTGGGTCATGAGCGCATTGCGATCGTGACGCTCCATTTCGGTGATGGACTCCGAAGCGTCCTCCACGTCCATTTCCTGAATGTATTCAAGCTGCTCTGCCAAAGACAGATTTTCCAGCTCATCGGCGGTATCGGCCGGATGCTGGCTGTCCAGGGAAGTGGCCAACCACTGCACGGAGGAGTGGTCCATGGGCGTGGGATCGGAATTTTTCTTTGCATTCATGACTGCTGCTGGGTAGCCTAATCAGGTTGCGAGGTCAAAAGGGTCTTCATATTGACGCTGAAAAAACACAGTGGAATTTGACAACGCCCTGACCTCACGACTAATGCCCCTCTCACAGGAAAACCATGCTGCATCCACTGATTACACGTCTTTTTGGCCAGATCCTCGACGGCACGCCCCTGACCGAAGAGCAGGGACTTCTCCTGGCCGAGCTTGAAAGCGGACACACCACCGAACTCCTGTTCGCGGCAAACGCCATCACACGCGCCATGGGACACCGTCCCTTTACCTGCTCCATTACCAACGCCAAATCCGGGACCTGTTCCCAGGATTGCAGGTTCTGCGCTCAAAGCGGGCACTACGATACGGGCAGCCCCACCCATCCGCTACTCCCCCTGAAGGAACTGGTCGATCGCGGGCTGGCCATGCACAAGGCCGGAGCCAGCTGCTATTCGCTGGTCACCAGCGGGCTGATGCTCTCCTGCGATGAAATCGGACGCATCGTCGAATGCATCGAAATCCTGAAATCCGGTACCGATCTTCAGCTCAGCGCCTCCCTCGGACTTTTGAACCGGGACTATGCGCGCCGCCTGACGCAGGCCGGACTGGTCCGCTACCATCACAATCTGGAAACGGCCCGTTCCCATTTCCCGTCCATCTGCACGACCCACTCCTACGACGAGGATATCGCCACCATCCGCCTGGCCAAAGAGCACGGACTCAAGATCTGCTCTGGCGGCATCCTCGGCCTTGGCGAATCATGGGCGCAGCGCGTCGAACTGGCGGCCACTCTGGCCGAGCTGGACGTCGATACGGTGCCGCTCAATTTTCTGTCCCCCATCTCGGGCACGCCCCTTCAGAACAGCCCGCTCCTGTCCGTGCACGATGCCCTGAAATCCGTGGCCCTTTTCCGCTTCATGCTTCCGAAGGCAAGCATCACCATCGCCGGAGGCCGGGAACGTGTTCTGGGCGACTATCAGTCCTGGCTGCCTCTGGCCGGAGCCAACGGCATGATGATCGGCAACTATCTGACCACCAAAGGGCGCGATCTGGACGCAGACTTGAAAATGCTGGAGCAGGGCAAATGGATCTGAGTCTCGTCTCGCGCGATCCCCTGCAGCTGTCGATTCGCTTTGATCAGGCCGACGCCTGTTTCAACGAACATTTTCCCGGCAATCCCGTGGTGCCCGGTTCGCTCATCACGGGCCTTTGCCTGCAGGCCATTTCAAATGTTCTCGGGCGCCAGGGTCCTTTTTGCATCCGCCGCTTCTCCTTTTCACGCTTCGCCTCCCCCGGACCCTACGCGCTGGGAATCGAGGACGAGGGGGGCGCGTATCTGTGCACCCTGCGTCGCGACGACACGATTTTCGCCCAAGGCAGGATCACGACATGAAGCTCAACTTTCGCGGCAACACCGTCCTTGTCCTTGGCGGCGGCTGCTCCATCGGCCTGGCTCTGACCGCCCTGCTGCTTGAAGAGGGCCTCTCCGTCATCCCGACACACGCCTCGGAAGGTGGAAAAGCCGCCATATACAGCAAGTTCCCGCAACTGGCCGGCAAGAGCCCATGGCTGGACCTAAGCGACAAGGCAAGCCAGGCCGGGCTTTCCCCCCTGCTCGAAACCGGGGTGGACTATCTGGTCGATCTTGCCCATGCAGACCACGAAGTGCTCCTGGCTGCGGCAGGTGAAGCCGACATGGACGCATATTTTCAGGCCGGCGTAGCCAACCGCCTGTTCCTGCTCAAGGCGGTGACACGGTCCATGCTGGCGCGCGGTTTCGGCAGGCTGGTGCATCTTTCCTCCACCGCCGCCGCCATGCCCGCCCCCGGCCAGGGATTTTACTGCGCGGCAAAAAGATCGGCCGAAGGACTTTATCAAAGCCTCGCTCTGGAACTTGCTCCGCGCGGCATATCGAGCGTCAGCCTGCGCCTTGGCCTCGTCGATGCCGGGCGCGGGGAACGCTTTCTGGACAAGGATAACAGGCGGCAGGACCTGACGCAAAAAATCGTGACCGTGGACCAGGCAGCCGGAACGCTTCTGTTCCTTCTTTCCGATCAGGCCATGGCCCTGACCTGCACAACCATCACCATGGACGCCGGACTGACGGCGCAAAAATACGCATGAACCCTTTCCCGACCATCTGTTTGATCCTGGCCGAAATCCTGGACCTGGACCCGGCCGACATCACCCTGGAGACCTACGTCATACGTACTCTGGGAGCCGAATCCATCGACCTGCTTGAGATCGGCGTGGCCATGCAGCACAAGCTGGGCATCGCCGTGGACGACGACCTGCTGTTTCTCAAAAACGTGCGCATCGTCCTCAACAAGGCTAAACGCGACAATGTGGATGCCCTGGCGGCACTCAAATCGGAATACCCCTACCTGCCCGAACCCCGCTTTCGGGAAATCCTGGACGACCTGTCCGCCGGGCCGGTGCTGCAGGTGCGCGATCTGGTCGCCTATGCCCTGGCCTTCCCGGCCGCCACGGCAGGAAGCTGATATGAAAAATTCGCGCCGTGTGGTCGTCACCGGCAGCGGATTCGTGCTGCCGCTTGGATCGGACAGGGAAGAAGTGTTTTCCGCCCTGCTAAGATCTCACGGCCCATTTCTTCGCTCCCTGGCGGACCCGGAGGTCGCGGTCTGCCCGGTTCCCGATTTTGATCTCAAAGCACATGTCAGCCGCTGCAAGAACGCCCGCTATCTGACCCGTGGCCAGCAACTCTGTCTGGCCGCCGCCGTCAGGGCCGTGGACGATGCGGGACTCGGTCCAAACGAACTGGCTCATGCCGGCCTTTTTCTTGGCCTCGGCCCAAATCTGCAAGCCCGTCCCCGGGACGACAGGGCCTTGTGGCTCCTGGACTATCTGCCCAACACCGTGACCTCCGTCATGGCCGGGATACTGGGGGTGCACGGCGAAAACCTGACCATCCTGACCGCCTGCGCGGCTTCGACCCAGGCGCTGGGGCAGGCCTTTCGCGCCGTGGCGACGGGACTTGCGGACGTGGCCCTGGCCGGTGGCGGAGATTCACGTCTCTCTCCGGAGGCCGTGCGCGCCTACAGAGAGGCCGGAGTCCTGGCCACGGGCTTCCAGCGTCCCGAATTGGCCTGCCGCCCCTTTGACCAGGACCGTACCGGTTTTGCCATCGGCGAAGGCGGGGCGATCTTCGCGCTGGAGAGTCTGGACCATGCCAAAGTTCGTGGAGCCCGGATTCTGGCAGAGATCGTCAGCGCCTCTTCCTCGCTGGACGGAGGGAGCCTGACCGGCCCCGACCCCACGGGACAGGCGGCCGGAACGGCCGTGATGCGTTGCCTCAAGGAGCTTGGAAGCGAAGATCTCTGCGTCCTTGCGCATGGCACGGGCACGGTCCTCAACGACGCCGTGGAAGGGGATATTTTGGCCCGGACCGCGGCAGGGGCCATGGGCATCACGGCCTTCAAGTCCAGGATTGGCCATCTGGCGGCGGCCTGCGGCTGCGCGGAACTTGCGCTGGGCCTTGTTTGCGCCGCGAAAGGACATTTTCCGGCCATCGCCGGGCTCACAAACCCTTGCCGTGACGATCTGCCCCTGCTGCGCGAGCCCTTGCGACGAATCCCCAAGGGGCTACTGCTGCAAAGTTTCGGTTTTGGGGGGCAAAACGCCTGTCTGGGGGTGCGGCCGTGGATCTAGACTTCTCCGCATTCGACCCCTCGATGGCGCTTGAGTCCATCGTGTCCTGCGATGCGCGGCAAATCGTGACCCGTACGAAATCCCTGCCGCCGTTCCTGGCCCTTGAGGCCATGGCCCAGACCTGCGGCATGCATCTGCGCCGCCGCCACGACTTCAGGATAGAAGCCTATCTTGTCTCCGTGGCCGACCTCCTCTATGCTCCGGACCTTGGCGCAAAGCCCCTGACCATCCGGGCCGATCTCACCGCCGAGACCAAGGCCGGCGCAAGCTACGCCGTGAAAGTGACTGACGGCCCGGCGTGCAGGATTCTCATCGGGATGCATGCCGCCTCCGACTCCCCGGACACCATTTTTCAGAGTCGTTTCACATGCCTGAGCAAAATTTCCTAGAGCGCCTGAAAAACGAAATCGAGGCCCGCCGCCAGGCCGGCCTCGGTCGCGAGCTTCTGCCCGTGACCGGGCGTCATGGCGCCAGCGTCATTCTGGACGGACGCGCGCATCTCAATTTTTCCTCCAACGATTTCCTTGGCCTGGCCCAAAACACGGAGATGGCCGAAACCCTGGCGCATCTCTGCCGACGTTTCGGCAGCGGCTCCGGCGCCTCGCGACTGGTCACGGGCACAACCCGTTCCACCCTGAACGCCGAACAGGCCCTGGCCGATCATTTCGGATACGAATCCTGCCTGATCCTCGGCAGCGGCTTCCTGGCCAACCTCACGCTGATCTCCACCCTGTTTTCCGAAAAGGACACGCTCCTGCTCGACAAGCGCGCCCACACCAGCACCGTGGCCGGAGTGCGACACAGCCGGGCGCGATTCCACACCTTTCGCCACAACCGCATGAGCCACCTGCGCAAGCTGCTCATGGAGCACCCGGCCCAGGCCGTGCTGACCGAGTCGCTGTTCAGCATGGACGGAGACAGCCCGGACTTTCAAGCCCTTGGCGACTTCAAGAGCGAAAACGATTTTCTGTGCATCGTGGACGAGGCGCACGCCTTCGGTGTTCTCGGCCCCGGCGGAAGAGGGCTGGGCCGCACGGTGGCCGATGTGGCCGTGGGCACGCTGGGCAAAGCCTTCGGGATGTTCGGAGCGTTCATCCTCTGCCCCGGGGTCGTGCGCGAGCACCTTGTCCACTTCGGGCAAGGTTTCATCTACACCACGTCCCTGCCGCCCTGGCATGGGGACATGGTTCTGGCCATGCTTGAGCGGGTCGGCCAGTCAGACGCCCAGCGCGAGCACCTGCTCCTGCTTGCAAATCTGGCCCGCAAGGAGCTGCCGGAAGCAGGTCTGCAGGTTCGCGGGGAGGCGCACATCCTGGCGCTGGAAGTCGGCGACGAGAGCCGCTGCCAGCGCCTGGCCATGGCCTTGCGGGAGGCGGGAATCCTGGTCTTCGCGGCCCGCTACCCCACCGTGCCCCTGGGGCAGGCCATGTTGCGGGTCTGTCTGACCGCCGAGCACAACGTGGACGACATTCGACGACTGCGCAACGCCATCTCGATCGCGCTGCACAAGGAGAGCGCGGCATGACTTCGGGCAGAATCATCTTCGTCACGGGCACGGACACGGATGTGGGCAAGACCGTGGTCAGCCTGCTCATCATGCGCGCCCTGACCGGCCTCGACGCCGTGTACCTGAAGCCCGTGCAGACTGGATGTCCCGGACCCGGGCATGATTCCGACGCTTCCTTCGTGCATGGCCTGCTGCCCGGCGGTCTGCCCGGGGGCATGACGCCTGCGGACTGCATCCATTCCTGCCGCCCCTTGCCCAAAGCTCCACTTTTCGCGGGCGATCCCGTGTATTTCGACGACCTGTGCCGTTTCGTAGCCGTCCACGCCGCCCGCCACGAGGTCACGGTGGTGGAAGGTGCCGGAGGCCTGCTGGTGCCGGTCACAGCGCAGAAAACCATGCTGGACCTGGCCATGCAGACCGGCGCCCCCCTGCTGGTGGTTGGCCGCGCCGGGCTTGGCACCATCAACCACACCCTGCTGACCCTTGAGGCCATGAAATCCCGTCATGTCCGCTGTCTGGGCGTGATCCTGACCGACCCCCTGGACGCAGTTTCTGAACTGGACCGGTCCGAAAACAGCGCGGCTATCGAAAACTTCTCCGGGCTGCCCGTGCACGGTGTCATCGGCCGGATCGCTGACCTGCTTTCTCCGCCGCAATCAGCCATGTCCGTGATCAGGGCTGCGCTCAGCGAACATCTCTGCCCACGAAAAACCTGACGGAGCGCAAGCCGGGCCCAACGAAGCGAAGAACACGAGCCGCAGGAGAATCACATGCTGACCCTCGTCACGTACACGTACAACGACCACGACTTTGCGCGGGAACAGCTTGAACGGATCCGTTTCCACGGAAACCTGATCCAGGCTGTCATTGTCGTCGACGACGGATCGGACGAAGCCTTCGAAGCTCCGGCCTTGCCGGGATGCCCCGGTGGCGTGAAAGTCCTGCGTCACCCGGAGAACCTGGGCCCGGCCGCTGCCAAACGCACGGGCATCGGCAATGCGCGCACGGATTTCATCTTTTCCATCGACAGCGATATCGTCTGCGACCGGATCTGGCTGCCGAGCGCCCTGTCCGTCATGACGGAACACCCCAATGTCGGTCTGGTGGGAGCGCAGCCCCTGGCTTCCGATCTGGGTGACACCCTGTCCCGCGCCCTCAACGCCAGATCCCGGTTCCAGCCTGTCCCGGCACGTCCAGCCTTCGCATCCGGTGAAATATGGCTCCTGCGGAAAAAGGTCTACGATGCGGTCCAGGGCCTCGACGGGTACGTGAAGCGAACCCATGAAGACTGGCATCTTTGCCGCAAGATCACTCAAGCCGGTCACGATATCGTGCTTCACCAAACCGGCGCTGTCCGCCAAACACGCAAGATCCGTCGAGCGGCGCAGGTTCGGCGCGACGCCGTCTACTACTTCCAGTCCTACAAAATCATGCTCGAATCCAGAGGTCCCCAGGCAATCCTCCAGGTCTTCACCGAAGAACTGCTGCATGCGATCCGGCTCGCCGACACCCATGACGCACAGATTCTGGTGTATATCGAATTGGCCAAAATCCTGCTCGTGCTGGCCGAGCTTCACCAGGGCGAAGGACATGACGTCATTTTCGACGAAGTGATCCGGTCTTTTACCTTCGTGTTCGGACGATACCCATCCATCATGTCGGCCATCGTGCAGGACCTGCCGGTGCGATCACTCCCGGCGCCCGACAAGTCCGGTTCTGCAACGCATGCCGAATTCTTTGCCTACCTGGCTGATGTTGTAGGCGTATTCAGGCTTGAACGTATCGACACGGAGACTTTGCCGCGTTCCTTTGCGGAAGAATCCGGATCAAGGTTCGACTTCCACTACCTGCTCTAGGTCCCGCTTCAGCTTGAACCGTTTTCACGGATCGCAAGCCGACAGGAGATCCACGTCGTCATGGACGCGACGGCAGTCTTCCTGAACGCGCCCGCGCTTTCTCGACTCCCATGAATTCGTACTCACATCCTGACGCCCTGCGTCGTCTGAGATGATCCTTCCTGCGAGGACATTCTTGACCGCTTGCAGCTCTGCTTGTATGTACTCGCAGTTTTGGGGTCTGCATGGCGGGCCCCGTAAGGCATGTGCGCGGGACGGGCCCATTTGGCCTTGCTACACATCATTTTTCAAGGGAGAAACGCATGAGCAGAAGAATTATTCAGGTTGATGAAAAAGTTCCATTACTTCAAGGATTTCCTTTAAGCTTGCAGCATCTGTTCGCCATGTTCGGCGCGTCGGTGCTGGTCCCGACCCTGTTCAAGATCGATCCAGCCATCGTACTGCTCATGAACGGCATCGGAACGCTCATTTACCTGTTCATCTGCAAGGGCAAGGCGCCTGCGTTTCTGGGTTCGAGCTTCGCGTTTCTGTCTCCGGTCTTCGTCATTCTCGGCGCCGACCAGGCCCTGTGGGGAGGCAATTATTCCTACGCGCTGGGCGGCTTCATCGCCTCGGGTCTCATCTTCTGTTCCGTGGCGCTGATCATCGGCCGCTTCGGGTCCGACTGGATCAAGATCGTGCTTCCCCCTGCCACCATGGGCCCCATCGTTGCCCTCATCGGCCTGGAACTGGCCGGAGTGGCCACGGGAATGGCCGGCATCATGCCGGATGATTCCGGAGCCTACAACATGGACGCCATCATCGTCTCCATGGTCACCCTGCTGGTCGTCGCCTTCGGGTCCATTGTCTTTCGCGGCTTCATGGCGGTCATCCCGGTCCTGGTCGGCATCATCGTGGGCTATCTGGTTGCCATCGGCATGGGCATGGTCGATTTCGCGACCATCTCCACGGCGCCGGTCATCTCCTTCCCGACCGTGTACCTGCCCAAGTTCGACATCAACATGATCCTGATCATCATTCCGGCTTCACTGGTGGTCATCTCCGAGCACATCGGCCATCTGGTCGTCACCGGCAACATCGTCGGCCGCGATCTGGTCAAGGATCCCGGCCTGCACCGCTCGCTGCTGGGCGACGGTATCGCCACCACCCTCTCGGGCTTCATGGGTTCCGTCCCCGTGACAACTTACGGCGAGAATATCGGCGTCATGGCCATCACCCGCGTTTACTCGGTGTGGGTCATCGGCGGGGCGGCGATCATCTCCATCTGTCTTGCCTTTGTCGGCAAGCTCTCGGCCTTTATCCAGTCCATCCCCACTCCGGTCATGGGCGGCATCTGCATCCTGCTCTTTGGCGTCATCGCCGCCTCGGGCATCCGCATGCTGGTCGAAGCCAAAGTTGACTACTCCAAGCCCGCCAACCTGATCCTGACCGCCGTGGTGCTCATAGTGGGCCTGAGCGGCACCGCCCTGCACATCGGCACGGTGCAGCTCAAAGGCATGGCGCTGGGCACGGTGGTGGGCATGGCCATGTCCATGATCTTCCACCTCCTCGACCACCTCGGCCTGACCAACCAGCCGGCCGATCACTAGGCAACCCTGGGTATTCAAGGGCGGAACACATCGGTGCTCCGCCCTTTTGTAATCCCGGAGGGCGAAATGAAAAAACATAACATCCTGCTTTGGATCGGCGGCATCGTCGGCGTGCTGACCATGGGCGCGCTGCGCTTCGTGGGCAAAAACACGGACATCTTCGGCCTGCTGGCGGCCATGACCGTGGTCATCGCCATCCTGGCCTTCTTCGTCATCCGCTACGTGAACCGAAAGTGGTGAAGGGCCTCTTCTCACCTACCCAGTCATGCATCCATCCCGCGAACTTCTGCGCGACATCCTGAGTCGCTGGGGACTGCCTTTTACGGGCATTCATCCGCAAATCCCCATCCAGGGCAGCCCCGAGCGCTGCCTGTACCGGGTCGTGGTGGACGCCGGAGATTCCCGTCATTTTCTTGAAGAACTGGACTCCCGAACGCTGACGCGCAAAAGGCTGATCGCTGAACGCATCGCCCATCTGAAGGCCAACGAATTGCCTGCGGCCGCCCCTCTAGCGGGGCTCGACGGGAACTTTTTACAACGTGCAGACGGTCGCCATTGGCAGCTGACGCCTTTTGTGACGGGGATTGAGCTCAACAGGGATCGTTTCTGGCAGGACGCATGGCGCGGCAAGGCCCTGGCCAACTTTCTGCACGATTTGAGGCAGACAAGCCGGGATCTCACCACTGAAGAAGAGGTCTTCGATCTGCGCGGTTATGTTTTCAGGATCTGTGACGACGCCCAGCATTTGCATCCCAAAGTCTACGGACGGCTCGCGCCCGTCTTCACTCTCATCGAGAACAGGCTTGAAGCATGCGCAAGCCTGCCCGTGGCCTTCTGCCACGGCGACCCTCACCCTCTGAACATGATCTGGGGAAAAGACCGCATCCTTTCGGCCATTGACTGGGAATTCTGCGGCCCGAAATGCGTCCTGCACGACATGGCCCTGATTCTCGGCTGCGTTGGCAGTGAAGACGAAAACGCGCTGAACGGCCCCTTGATCACGGCCTTTCTGGACACCCTGCGTTCCTGCGGCCTGCTGGACGACCCGCTCGAAGAACATCTGCCGGCCTGGACCCTGGCCCTGCGCGTAGCCTGGCTGGCAGAATGGCTGCGCCGGGAGGATTCCGACATGATCGAATTCGAGATCTTCTACATGAAGACCCTGGCAGACCGTTTCTTCAAGGGATAATCTCCACTCCCGATCACAGGCACAACGCCGATCTTCCAACTTCCCGTCATTATTGAGGCGACAGCACTTTGCGACGGCCTCTTTGAGCCGCCAGCTTTGTGCCGACTGCAAGATCATGCTGCTGAGCCTTGTGGAGGTGAAGAGCGAAGCTGGAGAGAAATTCGGCAGGGCGCAGATTTGATTCGACGATGTTGATCAGGAATAATTCAGGCGACCAGTCAGGAGACCAGAGTGTCGGCTCCGGCATGAAAAAATTTCCAGGCGACGTCAATGAGCTCCGCGCTCAGGTCCCGGCCTGACCTGTGTGCGTATCGTTCGTGTAGGGGCGCGGCCATGTCGATGAAGGTGTCGACGATCTCGGGATCGAAATGCTTTCCGCGTCCGCGCCTCAGGATATCAAGGGCCTGTGCGCAGCTCAGCGCATTCTTGTACGGCCTGCGTGAGGTCAGGGCGTCAAAGACATCGGCCACGGTGAAGATCCGCGCCGCGAGGGGGATGTCCTTTCCGCTTATTCCGCCCGGATACCCTTTTCCGTCGAATTTTTCGTGGTGGCACCCGACGACGTCTTTTGCATCGCGCAGCCAGGTCGAACGGTCGACCACGTCGAGGCCGTGCCTGACGTGGGTCTTCATGGTCTCGAATTCTTCATGCGTGAGCTTGCCGGGCTTGAGCAGGATGCTGTCCCTGATGGCGATCTTGCCGACATCGTGCAGGAACGCGCCCTTGGCGAGGGCCCGCATTCCGGCCGCGTCCAGGCCGATGGCCTCGGCCATGCGCAGGGCGTAAAGGGTCACCCGGTAGTTGTGCTCATCGGTGTCGCTGTCCCTCTTGGCGACGGCACAGCCGAGCAGGGCCAGCGTTTCGAAGTTTGCCGCCTGCAGATTGCGGGAAAAGGCGACGAGACGGTTGGTCAGACGCAGGATGACCGGATAGAGGAGCGCCGCCGTAGCCAGGGCGACGAAGGCGACGGCACCGACGGTGTAGAGCGCTTTCCGCTCCATGGCGGCCAGCACTGCCGGGGCCGGGACAAAGACGATTTCAGCGTATCCGGTTTCACTCCGTCCGGACTCGTCTATTGGCAGGACGGCATGGACGCAGAGGATATCCGCGATATAGACCGTTTCCGACCAGACGCCGTTCCCGGGCTCAGGGCGTCCGACTGTTTGGACGTGAGCCTGCACTGCATCGTGCAGCACGAAGCTTCGGTCCAGATACTCCTCCCTGCCGGAAATTCCTGGCCGGGAATACCGGGCATAGACGGCCTTGCCACGCCTGCTTTTCCTGTCACCGGCAGCGATTTTTTCCCCGACCGCCTTACGAAAAGCGTCCGAGGGTATAAGCCCGTCATGGGAAATGATCTCACGGGTACGCCCGGCCAGCACCGCCAGATCATCCTGCGCCTCGGCCATCACCGCTTCCGCCATCATGCGCTCTTCGGCCAGATAGGCCAGGGAGGCCAGGGTCAGGGCGATGACGGCGGCCACGAGCGCGAGCCTGCCGACCAGGATGCGACGCACATAAGTCAAAAGCGGAACGTTTCGCGGAAAATGCATGCTCCTGTCCTGCTGAGCGATTCATGAAAATGAGGGGCCGCTTCGAGTTATGGGGATTGCCCACTAACTTTATTGCGCTGCCATGCAACATCGTACCAATCACGAAATGGATTCCATGCCAACCACTTGAAAACGAAAATTACGACTTCAAGTGCAAATTCTCCTGAACTCGCGCAAGACGATTCCCTCAGAAACAACCTCTGGAATACATTCAAGGATCAGCGCTGCGTGTTTTCATACCCGCCAGGATAAATATCATCCGAGGAGGTGATATCGCCTGCCTACTCGCCGATATCCGCATACACCTCCGCCCGCGCCTTTGCTGCCGCATTGAGCACGCCGACCTTTTCGTCCACGAAATCATAAACCTTTGGTTGAGCTTTTCCGATTGAAGGGCGCAGCACCCGGCCCAGATACTGGATCAGGCGGCCGCTGAACTTGATGGGGGTCGCCAGAAAAAGGGAGGTCAGGTTGCTGGCGTCGAACCCCTCCCCAATGAGCTGGCCCGTGGCGAAGACCGCGCTGATCCGGTTCGACTGGATCTGATCCACCAGCCGTTTGCGTTCCGGCAACGGAGTGTCGCCGGTCAGGACCGCTCCGCTGATGCCGTGGCGTTCGTGAAGCAGCTCATGCAGCACCCGGCAATGCCACTTGCGGTCGGACAGGATCAGGCTCACCCCGCGCCCGGAAGTGATCTCGGCAGCCACCTCGTCGACGATCTGGCAGTTGCGCGCAACGTCTTCGGTCAGATCGGCGATGATGAGACCGTATTCCTCCGCGGGGTCGCGCTCGCACACGAACGTCGTGGGGCGTATGCAGATTTCCGGCCGCAGGATGGCTCCGCTGTCCATCAGGTCATCGCTGTCGATGCGGGCGTGCATTTCGCCCAGATGCCAGAAGATGAGCTGGGTCAGACCGTCGCGGCGGTACGGTGTGGCCGAGAGGCCAAGGGAATAGGCGCAGTCGAAAGCGGTCACGGCAGCGGTGAAGGTGCGGCTGGGGGCGCGGTGGCATTCGTCGACGATGATGTGGCCGACGCGTTTTTTCAGGTCCTTGGCCCGGCTGTACACGGACTGCACCGTGGCCACGGTCACGGCCTCGCCCACCGTGCTCCTTCCGCTGCCGATCATGCCCACCTTGCGTGCCGGAATGTCCAGGAACTGTTCGATACGCTCCACCCATTGCATGGCAAGGTCCCGGGTGTGCACGATGACAAGCGCAGGCTGACGGCGCTGGGCAATGAGTGAGAGCCCGCACACGGTCTTGCCCGCTCCGGTGGGCGCGCACAAGGTCCCGAAGCGTCGCCGCAGCATGGCCTGGCAGGCCGTGTCCTGATAGGGGCGCAAGTCCCCGCGGAAGGTGAATTCCACTTCCGGCAGGCTGCGCCGGTCGTCAGTGTACTCCACGGCCTCGCCATGCTCCGCGCAGATCCTCGCCAGCCGCCCGCCATAACCGCGCGGCAGGATGAGGCCTCCGTTCGTACGCGTGGAATAGAACTTCAGATGCCGGGAGACCTTGTAATTGGTGCGGCCCATCTTCAGGTTTTCGAGCCACTTGGGATTTTCGAGGGTCAGCTCGGCCATGACCTGATCCTTGATGGGCTCCGGGATGTCGGTCAGAAAAAGCTTGTGGGCGATTCTGCACTGCATCAGGACACGCTTTCCAGACAGCCAAGCAATTCCTTGGGCACGCGTGCGACCTTTCGGGCGGCGTAATCGAAGCAGGCCATGCCGGTCTTGACCAGGGCGATTTCAGCCGCGTCGGCAGGACGGGTCAGCCGGCAGACCAGATCGAAACTCGACCGCCGCACCTCCATCGCGCCCAGCGCCACTTCCAGTTCATCGCCCAGAAACGCTTCGCCCCGGAAAACCAGGGCCGCATCGGCCATGATCAGCCCCACCCCGCCCACGTCCTTCTCGGACAGACCGCAGGATGCCAGCCAGCGCACCCGCGCCTCGTGCGCAAGGCCCAGCATCCGGTCATTGCCAAGGTGCCCGCCATAATTCACATCGGTCACGCGCACGGCAAGCACCGTTCGGAAAAGCCACGACTGCGGCAACTCAATCTGCACACGCGCCATATCGTCCGTCCATTTCGTCCATTCTGTTGACTGCATCCATCAGGTCCGCCTCTTTCGTCGACAGGGTCCTTGCCATCAAGAATCCAGAGCCAGGAGCTTTTCCCCCTGCCCGATCACAGCCAGAACATCCCCTTTTTGCAGGGGCTGGTCGGCTTTGGGTACAAACTCGAACTGCTTCTCCTCAAAGCCTTTGACGGCCACCACCTGGATGCCAAACGAATTGGTCAGGTCCAGCTCCCGCAGAGTCTTCCCCGCCCATTTCTCCACGGTAAACTCCTTGAGGATGATGTTGGTGCCGAGCGGCAGGTAGTCGATGAGCCCCGGTACGGCCAGCTTGGCCGCAAGCTGTTCGGCGGCATAACGCTCCGGGAAGATGACCGCATCGGCCCCGACCTTGGTCAGCACCTTCTCGTGATCACGACTCATGGCCTTGACCGTCACTTTTTTGCAGCCCAGCTCCTTCAGAAAGAGCGTGATGAGGATGCTTGCCTCCATGTTGTGCCCAGTGCTGACAATCACTTCCTGCAGCTCGCCGAACCCGAGCTGTTCGAGGGCGATCTTGTCCACCGCTTCGGCCTGATACGCCTGGGTCAGGACCTCGGCAGCGGCCTTGACCTTGTCAGGATCGCTGTCGACCCCGACCACCTTCTGGCCGTGAGCCATCAGGGAACTGGCCAGACTGAGGCCGAATTTGCCCAAACCCACGACACCGAATTCCTTGTGAGCCATGAAAACCTCCTACCCGATGAGCATGCTCTTTTCGGCACGCCTGAAATGTTCACGCGTCTGCCAGGACTGCAGCATGGTCAGAAAAACTATGGGGCCAAGTCGGCCGACAAACATGAGCATCATGATGACGCACTTTCCCGGGGCCGAAAGATGAGGGGTAAGTCCGGTGCTCAGTCCCACGGTTCCGAACGCCGACGAAGCCTCGAAAAAGAGCTCCATGAACTTGCCCCGCACCAGCTGATGCGGCTGGTTGGCGCCTTCGGTCACGGTCAGGACGAAGACCGAGCACATGATGAGGACAAAGGCGAAAATGACAAGAGTCATGGCCTTGTTCACGGTGGGCGCGTCAACGCCATAGCCTTCGACAACGACCTGATCGCGACCTTTGATCTGGGAAACGGCAAAGCCGAGGAGCACGCGCAGGGTCGTGGTCTTTATGCCGCCCGCGCACGAACCGGGAGACCCCCCGATGACCATGAGCAGAATCAGGATGAACAGCGACGTGTCGGTCATGATTCCGATGTCCATGGTGTTGAAGCCCGCCGTACGGGCCGAGACGGACTGAAAGAGGCCTTGCAGCACGGCCGTGAACAGTCCGTCCTGCCTCTGTTCGATCAGGAAAAACACCACCCATCCGACAAGGATCAGCCACAGGCTGGTGCGGATGACCAGCGAACTCTGCCAGCTCAGCGTGTCCCGCAGGCGGCGTGCCCTGAAGGCTGTGCCAAAAAAACCGGGCAGCTCGACCAGCACGTAGAAGCCGATACCGCCCAAAAAAATGAGGAGCATGAACAGCAGATTTATGGGCAGATTCCCGGAGAAGCGCATCAGACTGTCCGGGTAGAGGCTGAAGCCCGCGTTGCAGAAAGCGGACACGGAATGAAAAAAGGCGTTAAACCAGTCCATTTCGCCCATGCTCAAAGCATACAGGGCAACAGCACCCAAAGCCTCGATGCAAAAGCAGACCAGAAAGAGCTGTACCAGAAATCGTCCCAGCTTGAATGACGGATCACCCTGCAGTGATTGTCCCACGGCGATGCGGTCGGTCAGCGAAACGCGCCGACGCCACAGATAGAAGACGAGGCTTGTGTAGGTCATGACCCCAAGGCCGCCGATCTGCATGAGCAGAGCGATGACGGTCAGGCCGAAAGTCGAGAACATGGTGCCCGTATCCACGACGACGAGCCCAGTCACGCAGGCGGCGGACACGGCGGTGAAAAAGGCGTCGATCCAGCTCAGCTGCGTATCGTTCAACGCCAAGGGCAGATGCAGCAGGACCCCGCCGAGCAGAATGGTCGCGATGAAGAAATGGACCGGAAGAAATGCCGGAGAGAGGAATTTTTGTGCGTGTTTCATGCCTTATTCCAGGGCGGCGGCAAGCAGGGTGCGGGTGTATTCCTGGACCGGGCTTGCAAAAATGGCATCGGTCGGTCCCTGCTCCACGATGCGCCCGTCCTTCATGATGACGATGCGGTGGCACAGGGCCCGGACCAGGGCCAGGTCATGGGTGATGAACATGAAGGTCAGGCCGAAGCGGGTCTGCAGACCGCGCAAGAGCTCCACGATCTGGAACTGCACCGTGCGGTCCAGGGCCGAGGTCGGCTCGTCCAGAACCACGAATTTGGGCCGCAGGATGAGCGCCCGGGCAATGGAGATGCGCTGACGCTGGCCGCCGGAAAACTCGTGCGGATAGCGGTGCATCGCGGCCGGGTCAAGATCCACGGCCTCCAGAATCTCGGCGATGCGCTCCTCCCGCTCCGAACCCGTGGCCAGGCGGTGCGCGTCAAGTCCCTCGGCCACGATCTGGCCCACGGTCATGCGCGGGCTGAGGCTGCCGTAAGGGTCCTGAAACACGACCTGGAAATTGCGGCGCAGCCGCCTGATCTCCCCTTCACGCATGGCGGACAGGCGCTGGCCGTCGAAATCTATCTCGCCCTGGCAGCTCTGAAGGCGCAGCAGGGCAAGGCCCAGCGTCGTCTTTCCCGATCCGCTCTCCCCCACCACGCCGAGGGATTCACCCCGGAAAATGGAAAGCTCTGCATCGGTCACGGCCTTGATGTAGCTCCTGGGACGACCAAAAAACGTTTTGCCCTGCGGAAACCAGACCCGGATATCGCGTGCCTCAAGCAGGGTTTGCGCGTCTTCGGCCAGGGGGCCCGGTCTGCCCGACGGGGTGCTGGCCAGCAGGGTTTTTGTGTAGGAGTGGTTGGGATTGTTGAAAATTTCGTCCCGCGTTCCGCTCTCCACAATCCGGCCCTCGCGCATGACGTGCACCTCGTCGGCCATGTGCCGGACCACGCCCAGATCATGGGAGATGAGCAGGATGGCCATGTTCAGGCGCTTTTGCAGGTTTTTTAAAAGCTCCAGCACCTGGGCCTGGATGGTCACGTCCAGGGCCGTGGTCGGCTCGTCGGCAATGAGCAGGACCGGATCGTTGGCTAGCGCCATGGCGATGATGACCCGCTGCCGCTGTCCGCCGGAAAGCTGATGCGGAAAGCTGTTCAGACGCGAGGCCGGGTCCGGGATGCCGACCAGCTCCAGGAGCTCCAGGGTGCGCGCTCTGGCATCGACTTCGGGCTGGTGCAGGAGCACGCTTTCGGCGATCTGGCGGCCGATGGGATGCAGCGGGTTCAGGGACGTCATGGGCTCCTGGAAGATCATGCCGATGCGTCCGCCGCGGACTTCACGCAGCCGCCCTTCGTCCAGGCGCAGCAAATCCTTCCCCTCGAACAGGATTTCCCCGCTCGTGCGTGCGACCAGGGGCGGGAGCAGGCGCAGGACCGACAGCGCGGTCACGGACTTGCCCGATCCGCTCTCCCCCACCAGGGCGCAGGTCCGCCCCGGATACACGGACATGCTGACGCCCTGCACGGCGGTGACGGTACTATCCTCCACGGAGAAATCAACGCCGAGATCGCGGATGCTCAGCAATGCTTCAGACTTCGCGTGCGATTGCGGGGCGGGCGCAGCCTGCGCGGGTCTAGCTTCTGTGGCGTGGATCAAAGGCATCGCGCACTCCTTCTCCGATAAAAACCAGCAGGCTCAGGATCGTGCCCAGGACCGCAAAAGCCGACAGGCCGAGCCACGGGGCCTGCAGATTGTTCTTGCCCTGTGCCAGCAGCTCGCCCAGGGACGGCGAACCCGGCGGCAGGCCGAACCCCAGAAAGTCCAGCGAGGTCAGGGTGGTGATGGACCCGCTGACGATGAACGGCATGAAGGTCACGGTCGCGATCATGGCGTTGGGCAGGATGTGGCGAAACATGATGACCCGGTCCGACAGGCCCAGCGCCTTGGCCGCACGCACGTATTCGAGATTGCGGCCGCGCAGGAACTCGGCCCGGACCACGTCCACAAGGCTCATCCACGAAAAGAGCATGGTCACGGCCAGAAGCCACCAGAATCCGGGCGCGACCATGGAGGCCAGGATGATGAGGATGAAAAGCGCAGGCATGCCGGACCAGATCTCCATGAAACGCTGCCCGGCCAGATCGACGGCCCCGCCGTAATAGCCCTGCACTGCGCCCACGCAGACTCCGACCACGGAGCTGCCCAGGGTCAGTATCAGCCCGAAGAGCACGGACAGGCGTACCCCGTAGATGATGCGGGCCAGCACGTCGCGGCCCTGGTCGTCGGTGCCGAGCAGATTCTCACGCGAGGGCGGGGCCGGGGCGGGCACGGGCAGATCGTAGTTGATGGTCCTGTAACTGTAGCGCACGGGCGGCCAGATCATCCAGCCCTTGGCGTTGATGAGCTGCTCCACATAGGGATCGCGGTACACGGTCTGGGTCTCGAAATCGCCGCCGAAAACGGTTTCCGGATAGGCCTTGAAGACCGGGGCATAAAAGCCCCCATCGTAATAGACCAGCAGGGGCCGGTCATTGGCGATGAATTCCGCCCCGAGGCTGGAGAGAAACAGGAACAAGAAGATCCACAGGGACCAGAACGCCCGGCCGTTGGAGCGGAAGGCACGCAGCCTTCGCCGGATGATGGGGTTCATCGTCCCTCCCGCGAGCCGAAATCGATGCGCGGATCGACCAGCACATAGGTCAGATCCGAAATGAGCTTGGTAACCAGGCCGATGAGGGTGAAGATGTAGAGGGAACCGAACATGACCGGGTAATCACGGTTTATGGTCGCCTCGAAGCCCAGAAGGCCAAGACCGTCCAGGGAAAAAATGACCTCGATCAGCAGCGAGCCCGTAAAGAACATGGAGATGAAGGCCGCGGGGAAGCCTGCGATGATGAGCAGCATGGCGTTGCGGAAGACGTGACGGTACAGGATACGCGATTCGGTCTGGCCCTTGGCGCGGGCCGTGGTGACGTACTGCTTGCCGACCTCATCCAGAAAGGAGTTCTTGGTCAGCATGGTCAGGGTCGCAAATCCCCCGATGACCATGGCAGTGACGGGCAGGGCCAGGTGCCAGAAATAGTCCAGGATCTTGTCCAGGAGGGAAAAATCGGCCCAGCCCGGAGAGGTCAGGCCGCGCAGTGGAAACCAGTTGAAATAGCTCCCGCCCGCGAAGAGGACCACAAGCAGGATGGCGAAAAGAAAAACCGGGATGGCATTGCCCACAACCATGAACGTGCTGGTCCAGACATCGAAGCGCGAACCGTGGCGCACGGCCTTCATAATGCCCAAGGGGATGGACAGGGTGTAGATGATGAGCGTGCTCCACAGCCCCAGCGACAGGGACACGGGGATTTTTTCGCCGATGAGCTCAAGCACGCCCTTACTGCGGAAAAAGCTCTCGCCAAGGTTAAACGTGGCGTAATTCTTGATCATCTGGACGTATCGCTCCCACAGAGGCTTGTCGAAGCCGTACATACGCTCGATGCGGAGCACCACGTCCGGGTCGAGGCCCTGGGCCCCGCGATAGACGGATTTGGAGGACGCCTGCGCCGAGACGTTCGCCCCGGCCGTTTCCCCGCCCGATCCGCTGACGCGTGCGGCGGCAGCCACGTCCAGCCCCTGCAGCTGGGCGATCATCTGCTCCACCGGCCCGCCGGGCGCGGCCTGAATGATGAAGAAATTGAGCGTCAGAATGCCCAGCAGGGTCGGAATGATGAGTGCCAGGCGGCGCAGGATGTAGGTAAGCATTGTTTCCTTTCGAAACCGGGAACTACGAGTATGAGGATTGAAGATGGATTTCACGCGGAGCCCGGCCTTTGTCTGAGACTGAAAGCCGCGGCAATCCATGCCTTTGGTCACGCAGATCGAACGCCATGCCTACTTGAGCCCGAGCCGTCCCCGCCTGCCGGCCATCTCCCGTTCCTTGTCCGTGTCGATCCACCAGGACTGAAAATCAAGTCCGTAATTCGCCAGCTTCTCCGGACGACCGAACTTGTCCCAATAGGCCACGCGCCAGGACGTGGCGTGCCAGTGCGGGATGACGTACCAGCCCCACAGCAGGGCGCGGTCCAGAGCCTTGCAGCGCAGGATGAGCGCGTCGCGGTCCGGAGCCGCGATGACCAGATCGACCAAGGCGTCTATGGCCGGGCTCTTTATGCCGCAGTAATTGCGCGAACCCGGCATGTCCGTCGAAGCAGAATGCCAGAACGAGCGCTGCTCGTTGCCCGGGGACAGGGACTGGGGGAAGCTTGAGACGATCATGTCGAAATCGAAGCCACGCAGCCGCTCCAGGTATTGTGAGGTGTCCACCATGCGAACGCTCATGGTGATGCCGAGCCGTTCCAGATTGCGCTTGAAAGGCAGGACCACGCGCTCGAAATCCGGCTGTACCAGCAGCATCTCGAAAACGAAAGGCGTGCCGTCCTTGACCAGCTTGCCGTTCGTGACGCTCCACCCGGCCTGACGCAGAAGTCCGGCGGCCTCGCGAAGATTGTCGCGGATGTTGCCGCTGCCGTCGGTGACCGGCAGGGAGAATGCCTGCGAAGTCACTTCTTCGGGCAGGCCCAAAGGTTTCAGCATGGCTTTTTCCTGCTCCGAAGGCAGGCCGGAAGAGGCCATGTCGGAATTGGAGAAAAAGCTCGTGGAGCGAGCGTACTGGCCATAGAAGAGGCTCTTGTTGCTCCATTCGAAATCAAAGGCGTAGTTGAGGGCCTTGCGCACCAGGGGGTCGGCAAAAATGGCGCGGCGGGTGTTGAAGACAAAGGCCTGCATGCCCTGCGAGAGCTTGTGCGGAATGTTCTCGGTGCGGATCAGCCCGGCATTGACCGCCGGGCCGGTGTAGCCTGTGGCCCACTGCTTGGAATTGTACTCCTGGCGAAAATCGTACTCTCCAGCCTTGAAGGCTTCGAGGGTCACGGTCAGGTCGCGATAGTAATCGTAGATAATAGTGTCGAAATTGTGCCGACCCTTGTTCACCGGAAGGTCACGGCCCCAGTACCCGGGGTCTCGCACAAAGGTCAGTCGCTGCCCGGCCTTGAATTCTCCGATCCGGTACGGGCCGCTGCCCACTGGGATATCAAGGCTTGATGCGGAAAAATCCCGGCCTTTCCAGGAGGCTTCGGACAGCACCGGCAACTGCCCAAGGATGAGCGGCAGTTCCTGACTGCTGCCGGGCTTGAAGGCAAAGGTCACGGTCTGGGCATCGACAACGTGGACCTGTTCCACATCGGCATAATACTGGGCGTAATGGGGATTGCCCTGTTCCACCAAGATCTTGAAGGTAAAGGCCACATCCTGTGCCGTGACCGGGCTGCCGTCATGAAACCTGGCTTCTTCGCGCAGATGGAAGGTCATGGAGGAACGGTCCTTGGCCACTTCGATGCGATCGGCCAGCAGGCCGTATTCGGTAAAGGGCTCGTCGAGGGACTGCTCGGTCAGGGTGTCGAATAGAAGACCCAGGCCGTCGGCGGAATTGCCCTTGACGATGAAGGGATTGAAACTGTCGTAGGTGCCCGTTGCGGCCAGTCGCACCTGCCCGCCCTTGGGTGCATCGGGGTTGGCGTAATCGAAGTGAGTGAAATCCGCAGGGTAGCGGGGTTGTCCGTTCATGGCCAGGGCGTGGAGAGTATCCCCTGCCGTCGCAGGCAGGACAGAGCCAAGGAGAAGAACAAGAAGAAAAAGATGCTTCATGATGAACCTGCTTGAGTTGGCGAATTTGCGCCCTTTTAGCCGTAGCGGCCCAGAGCGTCAAACAGGTCCGGTGCACAGGCTAAGCGCAGAGCGTACATCGGAATTATGATGTTTCGAAAATCGATTTTCTGTTATCTGCGTATTGACGCCCCACCACTTTAGGCAATATCGCTCAAGGGTTATCCAGTGCAGTCGGCCCTGGCCGCCGGCGCCCGTCAACATCACTTCAGTCCGGGAAAGTCCATGAAAGCCAAAGTTCGTGTTGAAAAGATCGGTGGAACATCCATGTCCAGATTTCCGCAAATCATCGACAATATCATCCTTCGCAATCCCGCCGACATCTTTGGCCGGATCTACATTGTCTCCGCCTACGGAGGGGTGACCAACGAGCTGCTGGAGCACAAAAAAACCGGTCAGCCCGGCATCTACCAGCTCTTCCGCCAGCAGGAGAACTACCCCATAAAAATGCTCGCCCTGCGCGACAGCCTCTTCGAACTGAACAAGACCTTCGTGCCCGCAGGGCTCGATCTGGCCGCCGCAAATGAATTCGTCGACGACCACATCGACCTGGCCATAAACATCCTGCGCAGCATGGATAACGTACTGGCCTCGGGCTATGTTTCACGAACCGCCCTGTTCCTGGCCGCACGAGAGCTGCTGGCTTCCCTGGGTGAAATGCACAGCGCCTTCAACTCCGCCAACATCCTGCAAAATCGCGGCTACAACGCCACCTTCGTGGACCTGAGCGGCTGGGAAGACAGCCGGCAGTTGACCATCGACGAGCGCATCAAGGACAGCTTCGAAGGCATCGATCCCTTCTCGACCATCTGTTTTGCCACCGGCTACACCAAAGGCACCGAAGGCATCATGCGCGAATTCGACCGGGGCTATTCGGAGGTCACATTCTCTAAAGTCGCGGTGATTCTGGGCGCGAGCGAAGCCATCATCCACAAGGAATACCATCTCTGTTCCGGCGACCCGCTGCTCATCGGCGAAGAAAACATCCACCCGGTCTGCAACACCAACTTCGACGTGGCCGACCAGTTGGCCGACGTAGGAATGGAGGCCATCCACCCCAAGGCTTCAAAGCCGCTGGAAGTCAATGATATCCCCATCCGGATCAAGAATGCCTTTGATCCGGATCACAGCGGCACGCTCATCACCAAGGATTTCATCGCGCCCGAATCAATGGTCGAGATCGTGACCGGATCGGACAAAGTCACCTGCATGGAAGTGCATGACACCCGCATGGTCGGAGAGGTCGGCTTTGACTTGCGCATACTGCAGGTGCTCGCCAAGCACGGCATTTCCTATATCAGCAAGGTCACCAACGCCAACACCATCGGAATGATCATCAATGATCGCGACTGCCGCCCCGAAATGATAGCCGAGCTGCAGGAAAAATTCGAACAGATCACCCTCCAAAAGGTGGCCATCGTCTGCGCCATCGGCTCCAACATCGGACAGCCCGGAATCATGGCCAAGGCGGCTAGCGCGCTGGCTGGCGAAGGGATCAACATCCTGGCCGTCTCACAGACCGCCCGCCAGACCAACATGCAATTCGTGGTCGAACGCAGCCAATTCGCCAAGGCCCAGGTGGCGCTGCACAAGGCCCTGTGCATGACCGGCCCGCGAGCCTGTGCCGGCTGAACGCAAAAATCCTGGCTCCAGACAAACACGAATCCCCGGGACAGACGTCTGTCCCGGGGATTCGTGTTTGTGCGGCACTTTAAAAAAATCACTTCAACAGAAATTCAAGTTCACTCTTCGTCAGCAAACTCTTATAAACCCCTATCCCTTCCCCGCCTTTCTTCAACGGCCCATTTGAAACATTGGGCTGTTGCGTCAACACCTGTTTCACGGCTTCGCGAAACTGTTCATGACGAATCAGTTCCTCGTCAGGGACAATCATGACGTAGGGCTTCCGCCATGATGCTGATTTCGCATCATCGTCAGTGCATTCAAAAGCTTCCTGCAAATATTCCTGATCCGTGTTCATGACACGTCCTGCATAAATATTTTCTGTGTTACATGTTTATAAAATCTTGAAGATATTATCAGGAGCCAGCCACTCGGCTCACTGAAATACTAAAATCATAAATCAGGAGGCACTTCGATATAAATAAATACCACTAACTATTTTATGAAAATATATATACTCTGATTGTCGAGCATCATCAAATCACTGCAAAAAAACAAGGCAAAAACCTGAGCGCCAATTCTGCGGAGGCGGGCTAGTTGAAAATTTCATTTTTTCCGGGATGTTAGAAACACAAGCGCCCTCTTGCAAGGTGACGGAGACTTGTTGGAGAGATCTTGCATAGCAAAAAAGTTGTTGAAAATAGTTCATTTTTTGAAAATTAATCAGCTTGAATAAAAAATACCTACGTACTGAATCATTACTTTGATCCATGCGTAGGTATTTTTTGTTTTTACATAATTTTTAATACATATAAATATGTATAGAATTGAAATTACATCAAAATTTAAAAATTTATTTTTTTTCAAAAATTCAGGATGTTACAGAAAAAGTAAATATTTTTATACATATAAAGCATAAAAAACGGCTTAATTGTTTACACCTTGCGCCGATTAAATAATTACAACTCAGTATTATTGGGTTACCCAAGGGAAAACAAAAAGTTTTGCAACTCACAATGCACACCAAGTGCCTACTTACATAGGAGGTAGCATGAAACACTCCGCCACACTCACCCCTCTGATTTTTATTGCTTTCCTGATTTTCTCCGCCCCGACCATTTGTCTGGCCGGCACACTACATTCGCAAGGCCAGGCACCATTTGCCTCGTCCGACGAAATGGAAATGCGGATGGTGGCAGCGCAAACACAACAAGTCATCAAAGTCGGGCAGCAACCGATAAGCGAACAGAAACTTGAAGGGGCGATCGCCTCGTACGCCAAGGCCGCAAGGCAGACTCCCAATTCGCCGGATGCCCATTTTGCACTTGGTGACGCCCTGGCCAAGGCCGAACATTTTCAGGAAGCCCTGGTCAGATACACCCTGGCGGTTACCCTCGACCCAAACCACACCAAAGCCCTGTACGCCCGCTCACAACTCTGTCGCCGCATGGCGCTCCACGCCCAGGCCTGCAAGGACTTGAGTCGGCTTATAAATCTTAAGCCGGGAGTCGCTGATTATCACTATCAACGCGGCAAGGTCCTCCTGAAACTCAAAAAAATCACGGAAGCCTACCATGACTTCCTGCGGGCCTACGAACTCGACGATAAATACCCCAAGCCCACGCTGGTATGGGACAAGGAAAAGGAGATCGTGGCTACGAAACGCGCATGACAATTGAGGGTTTATATATAAAATAGCCTCACTTACGAGGCTATTTTACAATTCATCTAGTGCGCGCAAGACGGATCAGTCGAGTTCTTGCTTGAAGCAAACCAGGCATTGGTTGTGAGTGGTGCTCCAGGTCACCGAGTGACCTGGTTATCGAAGAATCAGAATGCTCGTTGGACAAGGATGACTTGTTCACTGTGTCGAGACGAATTGAACGCCGACTTGCTCCGTAAGCGCTCAACGGAACCCACCACCCAATAATTTCGATTTAGGCAAGAACGAGCAGTGATTTTATTAAATTTCACCCTAAACCGACATCAAGCATCATCATCAACGTAAATCCACACATGGTGCCTATTGTCGCGATGTCAGTATTCTTTTCCAACTGTGATTCGGGAATAAGTTCCTCCACGACGACAAAGATCATGGCGCCGGCAGCGAAGGCCAAGGCATAAGGCAGGAGAGGTCGCATCGTGATGACCGCAACAGCGCCAATCACTCCTGCAATAGGCTCCACGATTCCTGACAACTGGCCATACCAGAAGCTCTTCAGTCGTGAGAACCCTTCACGTCGCAAGGGGACGGACACGGCGGCACCTTCTGGAAAGTTTTGCAACCCGATACCTAAAGCCAATGCCACAGCCCCGGCCAGGTTGGCTGAAGGCAGGTCGGCGGCCAGTGCCCCGAAAGCCACGCCTACGGCCAACCCTTCAGGAATGTTGTGAAGGGTGATGGCCAGGACCAAAAGGATGCTGCGGTGCCAACTGGTTTTCACGCCTTCGGCTTCAGATCTAGGAAATCCCAAATGGAGATGCGGGAGAAACTCGTCCACCAGCCACAAGAAAGCCCCGCCGGACAAAAAACCGATGCCTGCCGTCAGCCATGCACGATGCCCCATGTTTTCGGCCATCTCGATGGCCGGAGCCAGGAGAGACCAAAAACTTGCTGCGATCATCACGCCAGCAGCAAAACCGAGCATTCCATCCAGCATTTTCCGATTGATATCTTTGAAGAAAAAAACCGTCGCCGCCCCAAGGGCCGTCACGAACCAAGTGAAGCAGGTAGCCAAAAGTGCCTGCATAACGGTGTTCAATCCCAGAAACCATTCAAACATAAAATTTCCTTGCGCCTCGCTACAGCATAAAGTGTTAACTGCTCAGAGTTCGGAGTAACAACTCAAATTTCCAGGGTTGAGAGCAAAGTCGCTGAAATGGAAATCTATCCAAAATAATTGAATATATTTCTCGATGCGCCCTCCCCGTTCTGCAATGCTTTTTTTGTCACAACACAACAGAACACAAAGAAAGAATCTCTGCATGTGAAATACAAACAACGCCATCGAGTTGCAAACAATTTGAAAAGTCTGTGAGAGTAGAATCAATTCGTTTTTCAACAAGTCAGGAATTTTGAGCTCTGTATAAAGTTCAAGCATCAAGAATGCAAAAAAATATTCTGCGTTGACTATCTATCTGAACATCTTTGTTCTTTCGTTCACGGAAAAAAGGCTCAAAGAAAAATCCCGCTTTTGCGCGCTTTGAAAGTCCGGCGATCCAGCTAAACGGCCGGAGTTGCCACTCCGGAATAAAAGAGGCAGGAAGCGGATTACTCTGGCAGTTCCTCAAAGGTGGGGAGCAATTCCAGCAACGTGTCCCAATTGGCTTTACGCGAAACGAAGATATGCGCCGTGGGCGGAATTGGCGCGTCACAGTCGAGACTGCCCGCTGGGAGCACCAGCAATGTGCCGTCCATTTGAATGTTAGGCAGGGCAGAACCGCATTCCACACAAAAACTTTTTATGTGACCTGTATTGTTGAAGTTAAATGTTTTCACCAAGTTCTCGCCCGAGATCCAGCGAAGGGTCGCCGAGGACGAAAACAGGTTGGCCGCATGGGCCGACCCGGTATCCTTGCGGCATCTTTCGCAATGGCACAAATAGAAACTCTCGAATTCGCCTTCAGCCTCGAAGGCGACCTTGCCGCACAGACACGATCCCACATAATTCACGCCTACACCTCCAAGTCTCGCGTTGTTCTTTGGGAGACGACGTTACAACTCCGTTCGTCCGCATTCAATCCTGAAAAACATGACTCCCGACATCCAAGGTCTTTGAGGCCAATAACCGCCTAATTTCATGATTGTTTCTGTTAAAAAAGTCCTTGGATTCATCGCTCCTGCCCAAAATTTACCGTTTTTTATTCCTAATGATCTGCAATTGCTAACAAAAAATCGCCCTGTATTCCTCCACTAAAGCATATGGGACCAGGGAAACCATTCCCTGGTCAGCGCTGATATACGTAATTCAGTCATTCATTATACTGAAATCGCCCAATATCACCCCCGGTCCTCCCGTTATACTGTCTTCCCCAAAACGTTTTTTGGCGCCCCGAAGGGGGCAGGACACTGCAACACGGGAGGAAGAACTGATGGAGGTCATGAATTCCTGCGGCACGCTTCGGCGTGTCGAAGATCCGGACGCGCTTCTGCGGGAAACCCGGGGTAAGGGAGGTGTGATGCATGCCTTCAGCGTCGCGGCCGAGAGTGACCGGCAGGAGTTGGGTCTGCTGCAGACCGTGGTCTGGCTTGGCCCTGAGGATGATCAGCAGGCCACGACCGAAGGCCATCCCTGGCGCGACTACACCTACGCTCAGACCACTACGGTGCACCAGACCGACGACCTCGATTTCGTTCCCATCCTACCGGACAAAAACGGCGGCCAACCATGACCCGGCGCCGAACGGACACCCGCAGCGGCCCCGCCCTCAGCGAAAAGGCCATGTCCCGTGCGCAGCGCCAAGCGCTGTGCTTCCTTGCCATCCTGACACTTCTTCTCGCCGGAAGGTTGCCGAACCATGCAGCACGACAGATCCAGCCAGCCCCCTTTGCCCGTGACCCTCTACCCCGTGGGGCGCTTCTTTTTCCCTGTGCCCAAAGGGCTGGATGTCTAGGGCAGGTTTATAAAAATCAACGACATGATCATCGAGGAAACGGACTGGGGCTCCGGGGACCGCGCAAAGCAGTTCCGGGCTCTCTGGGAACCGGTTCGTGACGAGGCCAGGAAGCACTACGATGTGTACAAGGATACGCCCGTCGTCCGCGGCGGTTTTGTCCAGGAAGATGTCAGCGACCACTTCGACCACCCGGCAGTCCTGCTCTGCTACTCGGCCCAGAACGGCGCGCACTGGACCGACACCTTCGTGGCCATGCCGCACTGGATCCTGCGCATCAAGGAGGAGACCGCATACAAGATTGGCGAAGAATGCCTGGGCGACCTGAAAGGGACGGTCCTTGATTTCTTCAAACACTACCACACTGACAGAACAAACCTCCCGGCGGACTTGTTCTGGACCAGAAGGGGGTGGATGCAGGGGATGATGACATGGGGACAAGGATGTCAGGGCTTCAGCTAGCCGCCCCGATACAGAAACCGCGCCAAAAATAATGCTACGCCTCAGAGCGTATATGATCTCGACTCCGGACGAACCGGCCAAATCAATCACTTCGATTCAAAAAATACTCGATGGGAATAAGATCGATCTCAAAATCCTGCGTTCACGCCAACGCCCCTTCGAGGGCATGCCCGGTCTGAAGGAAGTTTATATCCTCTCCGCACACGAGTGCGGTGAATACCAATCGACGCTCTATGCCAAGTGGGCAATCGAGGCAGAAGCCAAAAGCCCACAAAGACCTGCGATCTACCTGGAGATGAGCTGTGACGCAGAAGCTCAGGACGATGCCCTGCGCATCTGGGACGCAGCCATTGATAATTTCACATCCATCCAGGCATGGCACGCCAAGATGAAAGGAGGGAGATAATGCGCAACAACACGCCCAAAGTACCTTACGATGATCCTCTGCGGCACCGGAAGACCCCTCGGGAGAAGTGGACAACCGTGCCCGCAATAAACCCGAGGAATTGGCTTCGTTTGAGAGCAGCCTGGGGCTGGCATTCTGCCCCAGACTTGCTTACAAAAACATGAAGGAGTGCACGACCACTCGGGAGGACGCCGAAGTAAGTTCGGCTGGGGGACACTCTCACGGATAAATCAGTACTGATCACACCACGAGATCGGTTTAACGGGTAGAGTTCGGGATCTTCAGCAAAAAAACCTGTCCCAACACGGCTATCGCAACCAAAGCTATTCCACATGAGCATTCCAGATTTTCACGATTCTCGGCTTGCAGATGACATGGGCACTCTCCGGCCGCAGGTACTTGTCCTGGCGGCCGATATCGGCATGCTCGCGCATATGTCGGAAGCATCTCTTCTGGACATCTTGCCGGTAGCGCAAGCCGAGGCCATCCGCAAAAACCGCAGGTCAGAGGATCGACTTCGCCGCATTCTGGCCAGGTTGTTGCTCGGTTTGGGTCTGTCGCTTCTGGAAAATCGTGACGCGCCGACGGGAGTCAGAGCCCTTCGCAGCGACCCGCAGGGCAGGCCATGGCTGGCCGACTGCCCTCGTCCGGTCAGCCTCAGCCACTCAGGGCGCTGGGCGGCCTGCGCCATCGGTCACGCGCAGGCATCGGGGGGGATCGGGGTGGATGTGGAGGAAATTCGTGAAATGCCGGTGGAGGATTTCAGCATGGTCTTCACGGCGCAAGAGCGCGAGGACATCCGCAACGCCGAGGACCCCGCGTCGGACCTGATCCGCCGTTGGACCATCAAGGAGGCGATTTTGAAAGCCCACGGCACCGGACTGCTGGCAGATCCGCTACAGGTCGGGACCACTGGCGAGGAGGCAATCAACCATTGGGCACACCTGCCTCTGGCACACGGCTATTGGCTGACCGTGGCCGCCTCGTACTGTTTCACGGCCGCGCTGCTCAAGCCCTCGCCCCAAGAGCTGTTCGAAACGGGCCACATCTGAAATATCAGCTTATCGGGACTCGTGGGTGAAGCCATGTCGAACTACTCACAATTTCGACATATTGCCTTCAAGGATACAAGACCCGGGTATCATCGCGGCACCCAATGGACACACATCAACCGACCTTTCCACCACCTCGATCCGCATCCACGACCACGGACTGATCCCGGTTCCAGCTCATCACCACTTTGAAGAACCAGGGCACGAAAATGGGCGAGATGAGCGTGGCGGCGACCATGCCCCCAATTATGCTGCTGCCGAGGACATGTCGGCTGGCCGAACCCGCGCCCGAAGAGAGCACCAGCGGCACGCAGCCCAGAATGAAGGCCATGGACGTCATCATGATGGGCCGGAAGCGCAGACGAGCAGCCGTGAGAGCGGCTTCGGTCGGAGAACGCCCCGCTGCCAGTTCCACGGCGGCGAATTCCACGATCAGAATGGCGTTCTTGGCCGCGAGGCCGATGAGGGTCACCATCGCTACCTGGACGTAAATGTCGTTGGCAAAACCGCGTACGAAAATAGTCGCCATGGCCCCGAACAGGGCAAAGGGCACGGCCAGGATCACGGCCGTGGGCATGGTCCAACTCTCGTATTGGGCGGCCAGGATGAGAAAGACCAGCCCAAGGCCAAGCAGGAGCGCCATGTAGTTGGTCCCGCCGCCTGCTTTTTCCTGAAAGGACGAGCCGCTCCAGGCCAGGGAATATCCCGCGGGCAGTTCGCTGCGCACCAGTTCCTCCAGGGCGGACATGGCCTGCATGTTGCTGAATCCCGGCGCGGCCTGACCGGAAATACGCGCCGCCGGGACGCCATTGAAGCGCGTCAGGGAGAAGGCTCCGCTGGTGGTGGAAGTGGAGATGAGGTTGGACAGGGGAATCATGGCCCCGGACATGCTGCGCACGAAAATCGCGCCAAGGTCCTCGGGTCCGGCCCTAAACACCGACTCTGCCTGCAAATAGACCTTGAAGGCGCGGCCGTGCAGCGTGAAATCGTTGATGTAACTTCCGGACAGGGTGGAGCTTAAGGCCTGATAGACATCCCCCACCTCGACTCCCATGAGCTTGGCCTTTTCCACGTCAAGCTGCACGAAGATCTTGGGCGTGCCGAGCCGAAGCGCGCTGTTCACCCCGCGCAACTCGGGCCGTCCGGCTGCAGCCGCGCTCAGCCTGTCGGCCTGCGCCGCCATCTCCTCGATGGAAGCCCCGGCATTGTTCTGCAGAAACCCCTCCAGCCCGCCGACCGTGCTCAGGCCCACGATGGGCGGCGGGTTGAAAGCCGCAAGAATCCCGTCGGTCACATCGATCCCGAAAACCTTGCCCGCCAGCGCCTGTGAAGACTGAGCCGCGCCGGTGCGCTCCTCCCAGGGCTTCAAGATGATGAAGGCCGCGCCTGCGCTGCCCAGAGTGCCGGTTCCTCCGAGCAGATCGGTCCCGGCGATGGTCAGCACCGAAACCACGGAAGGATCCCGCCGCATGGTTTCAGACAGATGATCCAGAATCTTGTCCGTGCGCGGCATGCCCGCCCCGTCGGGCAGCATGGCGGCGGCGATGATGTAGCCCTGGTCCTCGTCCGGGGCCAAGCCCTCGGGCACACGATTGAGCAACTCCCAGGTGCCCCAGCCAAGGACGCACATGACGACCACGGCCAGAATGTTGGACCGCAGCACAAACCTGACTCCGAGCAGATAGACCGAGGTCAGGCCTTCAAAAGCACAGTTGAAAGCCCGGGCGAACCGCCCCGGGGTCCCGTGACGGGACTTCAGCAGAAAGCCGCACATGACCGGAGAGAGCGTCAGGGCCACGATGCCGGAAATAATGACCGAGAGTGCGATGGTGATGCCGAACTGGCGGAACATCTCACCCGTCAACCCACCCATGAACGACACGGGGATGAAGACCGCGCAGAGCACAAGGACAATGGCGATGACCGGACCGGTTACCTCGCGCATGGCCTTGGAAGTGGCCTCCCGAGGCGAAAGCCCTTCGTCGTGCATGATCCGCTCCACGTTTTCGAGCACCACGATGGCGTCGTCCACAACGATACCGATGGCCAGGACCATACCGAAGAGGGTCAGAGTGTTTATGGAGAAGCCGAGCATGTACATGCCCGCGAATGTGCCCACGATGGACACGGGTACGGCAATGCAGGGAATGAGGGTGGCTCTTGGATTCTGCAGGAAGATAAAGATGACCAGGGCCACCAGCGCCATGGCTTCGAACAGGGTCTTGACCACCTCCTCGATGGAGATGCGCACGAAAGTCGTCACGTTGTAGGGGATTGCGTGCTCCATACCGGGCGGAAAATCCAGGCTCAACTTCTGCATTCTGGCCTCGATGAGATCGGCCGTCCGCAGAGCGTTGGCCCCCGGTGTGAGCGAAATGCTGATCCCGGCTACGGGCTTGCCGTCCAATTTGCTCCGCACCCCGTAGTCAGCGGCTCCAAGCTCGATCCGGGCGACATCCCGCAGGCGCATGATCCCTTTCTTGTCATCAACCCGGATGATGATGTCCCCGAACTCCTCCTCCGTGGCCATGCGCCCCTGCGTGCTGACCAACCAGGTCATCTTCAGGTCTTCCGGGGCGGGCTGCAGACCCACCGTGCCCGCGGCATACTGCGAGTTCTGCTCCAGCACCGCCCGAATGATATCCTGCGGGGTCAGGGCGAAAGCCGCCAGCTTGGCCGGATCAAACCAGATCCGCATGGAATATTCTTCGGAGATGAGCGAACTGGCCGAGGCAACGCCGGGGATGCGCTTGAGCTGATCGGTCACGTTCAACGCTGCGTAGTTGTTCAAAAAGAGGCTGTCATACCGGCCGTCCGGGCTGGCCAGGGTAATGATCATGAGAAAGGTGCCGGAATCCGAAGTGACACTGACCCCGAAACGGCGCACCTCGTCAGGCAGTCCGGCAAGCGCGCCCTGAACCAGATTGCTGACCCGGCTCCCGGCAATTTCCGGATCGGTGCCCAGGGCGAAGGTGGCCTTCATGGACATGGCCCCGTTGGCCGAACAGGTCGATTGCAGATACAGGAGATCCTTGGCCCCGTTCACCGCCTGCTCCAAAGGAGCCGCCACAACCTGCGAAATGACCTCGGGACTGGCGCCCGGATAGATGGCCGTCACGGACACCGCCGGTGGAACCAGGTCCGGGTACTGGGCCACGGGAAGGCGCTGCATGGCCAACGTGCCCAGGATGATGATCACCAGCGAGATGACCATGGCCAAAACCGGACGCCGGAGAAAAAATACGTCCTTCATGCCCCTAACCTTCTTGCTTGGGGCTTTGTGCAGGATCGGACCGGCCGGAACCTTCCGCCTCGCGCGGGGCGACTTGCATGCCGGGACCGACCTTGTTCACGCCCTCGACAATGATGCGCTCGCCCGGGTCAAGGCCCGAGGCTACAAGGACATCCCGGCCCACCCGGGCCAGAACCTCGATGGGACGAAAAGACGTGATGTCGCCGTCGCCGACCACGACCACCGTCGCCCCTTCGCGCCCCTGCAACACGGCATGATTCGGAACGGCGATGGCGTCCTTGAAGGTTAAGAATTCGAGGTTGATGCGCACCACCTGTCCGGGCAGCAGCGTCTTGTCCGGATTGGGAAAAACCGCTTTGGAAATCATGCACCCGGTCTCGCGGCTGATGACCGGGTTGCCGAGGACCATTTTCCCCTGATGGGCGTATTCACGATCCGCATCAATGAAAAGCCGCGTCGGGATGGGCTCGTGGATGACGGCCCGGCCACTCTCCAGATATTCCCTGATCTTGCGGATCTGGGTGTCGGAGACGGAAAAAACCACATGTACCGGATCCATGACGTAAATGGTGGTCAAAAGGCTTTCGGGAGAACCGGCCGTGATCAGGGTCCCTTCGCTGCGCAGGGCCATGCTCGCAAAGCCCGCAATGGGCGCCTTGACCTTGGTCAGTTCAAGATCGATGAGCGCAAATCGCAGCACGGCCTCGGCCTCGGCCAGCTCGGCCCGGGCTGATTCGTATTCCGTCTGCACCTGGTCGCGGTCGCGCTGGCTGATGGATTTGCGCGCGGCCAGCGGAACGACTCTGTCGAAATCACGCTTGGCGTTGTTCAGACGGGCCCGGATGCTGGTCACCCTACTCGCTGCCTGGTCGACCTTGGCCTGATACGAGGCGGGATCGATCTCGAAGAGAACCTGTCCGGCCCTGACGCTCTGCCCGTCCTGAAACAAGCGCTTCTTGAGGATGCCGTTGACCTGAGCATGGACCTCGGCGGAGTTCAGGCCTTCCACGTGCCCGACGAAGGTCGGGGTCAAAACGATGTCCCGGGGGGCTACCTGCTGTACAAGGACCGAAGGTGCCTGCCGTTGGGCAGCATTGTCCGGTTTCGCCTTTCCGGCGTCCTCGTTCAGGCATCCCGCGAAAGAAAAAACACACGCCGCGACGATCATAACCGTCCTGAACCATCGACCCGGAATAATCACTGGGTACCTCCAACCGAAAGATCTTGTTCCACCACGTTCCGATCCCGGGCGGGGGCAGAGACATCCGCTTCCCACCCGCCACCAAGGGCAACGCACACATCGACCGAGGCCTGCAACTGCTGAGCCCTGGTCTGGGCCCAACTGAGCTGTGCCGAAAAGAGTTCTCGGTCCGCGTCCAACACTTCAAGAAAATTGGAATAGCCGTTGCGATATCTGTCCTCAGCCTTGTCCGCCGCCTCGGTCAAATCCACGATCCGGCGTTCCAGGGCAGCGTTTGCATCGGCCAGCAGAGCCTGACGGGCCAAGGCATTGCGCACATCCTGGAAGGCGGATTGAACTGCCTTTTCGTATCGCGCAACGCTCTCGCGACAGCGCGCTTCGGTCATCAGCTCCCGAAACCTGGTGGTCCAGAAATCAAGGGGCAGACGCAGCGACAGCCCATAGTTCCAGCTCGATGAACCGCCAAGGCTGAGGTCTCCGGCTTCCTGGGCAGCCCAGCCGGTCTTTCCGGTCAGGGACAGCTGAGGAAAATAGTCGGCCCGCACGACACCCACGTCAAAATGGGCCGCACGCAGGCCCTGTTCCGCGGAGCGCAGATCAGGACGTCTCGTCAGCAAGTCCGAAGGCAGCCCGTCAGGCAGCACCGGAACGGTGGGCAGAGAGTTCAGGGCATTGCCCAGTGCCGGGGAATTCCGGCGCATTATCTCAGCTGGTGAGCGGCCCAGAAGAACAAGGAGGGTACTTTGGGCGGCGTCAAGCCCCAGCTTGGACAAAGCCAGGCTGTAGCGAGCGCTCTCCACCTCGCTTTGGGCCCGCAGCAGATCGGCGCGGCTCGAAAATCCGATTTCCTCGCTGATTTGCTGCATGTCCAAGGCCTGCAGGCGTTGCGACAGGGTCCGCCGGGCGACATCGACTTGAAAGGTATAATTGAGAAGATCAAAGTAGGACTTGGCGACAGTGGCTGCGACAAGCAATCGGGCACCGGCGAGATCGGCTTCGGAGGCAAGCCATTTCGCCTCGCCGCCAAGGAGGGCATTGCGGTACTTGCCCCAAAAATCCAATTCCCAGGCCGCGCCGATATAGAGGTCGTGATTCCGGGATTTTTCAAAACCCTTGGGTGGCGCACCTGCAATGCGTCTGGATGACCAACTTTCGCCGGCGCTGCCGTCAATGGAGGGCACGGGAACCAGGGCCGATCGGCTTATGCCTGCCGCGGCGGCAGCCTGCTCTACACGGGCCATGGAGGCAGCGAGATCGCGGTTGTGATGCAGGGCTTCCTGCACCATCGCGTCAAGGTCGGGATCGTCGAAGCGCCGCCACCACTGGGCGCCAACCCCCTTAGCTTCACTCTCCTCCCAGACCGGCGGAAGATTCTGGGCAGGCCTTTGATATGAGGGAGCAAGCGAACATCCGGCAAGGAACAAGGCGAGCACCCATACGTATTGCGTCACTGCGACTCCCTCGTGAACAGGCTATCGAATCGGAAAAAAATCCGGCAAGAGCACAATCCCACTCATCTTCGCCCGAAACGGATTCAAGCCCCGACACCGCCTTGGAATGCTAAAAATCCAATATTAAAAAATACTTATACATGAATTATAATGACAAAACAACACCGACGGAGATCGCAAACCAAATTTTCATACAGTCTACGACTCAATTGAATATGTCCTTCAATCATGAAGGCCTGATTACTTTTCAACCGCGGCTGACATAAGGATTGAAGTTTCACGTTCAAGCCGGATTCAGGCATTGAAACCGGACTTTCGGCTCTAGTAAGCACCGCAACGGTATGCTAGTCCTCCGTCCGGCCACCTCGGCCGCGTCCTTGCTCTTAAACTCCAATATGCGGATACATTTTGAAAATAGCCATTTGCGTCAAACATGATCTGGCCGGAAACCTTGCTCTGAACAGACTGGTGCGCACTCTCGCGGGACGCCATGAAATCCATGTGATCCTCTCCGACCATGTGCTCAAGGCCGAGCGCGCAAACCCGTTGGCCGGCTGTCTGCTTGAACATGAACGCGACATGCCGCTGGAGTGCATTTTCCCATGGCTGGACGAGCAGTTTCCCCTTGGATGCCCCGATGCGTACCAGACCGTTTCCGGTCTGGCCGCGACATACGGCATCTCCTTCGAGCTCTGGGGCCGGGCGCGCACGCCCCAGACTATCGCGAACATGCGGCGTCTTGACCCGGATCTGATCATCTCCTGCCGCTACGACTATATTTTCCCTGCCGAAATCATCCGCATCCCCCGTCTGGGCGCGTACGGCCTGCATCCGGGTTTGCTGCCCCAAATCCAGGGACTGTGCGGGCCGTTCCGGGCCATGCAAATGCGCCACGCCCGTTCAGGCTGCACGCTTTTTCACATCGACGAAGGCATCGACAGCGGAGCCGTCGTCGACATCGGGTGGAACGACATCGATTATTCCCGCTCGCTTTTATGGAATTTTGTCGGGACCTACTTTGCAGGAATCGATGTCCTGAATCGCTACCTGCCGATTCTTGAAAAGGGAGGGCGTCTGCCGGGGGCTGTCCAGAACGCCGCCGAGCGTCAATATTTTTGCTACCCCTCCGAAGACGAATTCAGAACGTTTATCAGAGCCGACGGCGCACTGGTCAATCACCGGGACTATCTTGAACTACTCTCGCTCTATCTTCCAAAAGACATGCAGGACGAACGCGTGAAGGAACTTCAGATGCTGGTCACGAACGGGATCTGCTGACCCGCCAGAAGACCAGGAAAAGAAGCGCCAGGGCACAAACCGCCGAGCCCGCCGCGATCAGGGTCTGGGACACGCTGAACCGCACCAGGGCCATGCCGAACAGAATGGGTCCGAGCACCTGCCCTACACGCTCCAGGGTCCGATAGATGCTGGCGGTCTTTCCGCGCCCGAGCCTCTGCGCCGAGGCCAGGCCGATCACGCACAGCATCGTGGACGGCGCAGCCAGGCACTGCGCAATCCCAATGACCACCACCGCGACTCCGGCGGTCATCAACGTGGATGAGGTGCCCGCGATCAGCAGAGCGGCTCCCGACAAAAGCCCCGTGAACATCGCGAACACACCCTTGCGTTGCGAACAGTCGAGCCAACGCCCGAGCATCGGGCCCACGGTGATGAAGCACAGGCCATAGAGCATGAAAATACGCCCAATATCGGACTGAGACGTCTGCGCCTCGGTCAGCAACAACGGCAGCATGTAGTGCAGGAACCCCGTCAGGCAGAGCGCTGCTGGAATGCCGATCATTCCAAGCAGGGTGAGTATGCGCGGATCGCGCAGGAAATTCCAGGCAGCGTGCGGAGACGCGGACTGAACTGTCCCGGCACGCGGAGCGGATTCAGTCGCACCGGCATGATTCCCGCGCCCACCGCCGAGAAGCAGGGCCAGCAAGGCGATGGGCACCAACGATGCCGCCACGTAAAACACCGCCTCGAAACCGATGCGTTCAGCCAAAAGAGCCCCTCCGGCCGAACCGCAGATGCTCCCGGAAAAAATGCCCGCAAAGACCCCGGCCAAGCCATATCCCGCGTTTTCATCCTCAAGGGTCCCGATCTGCGCCGCCATGAGCACCAGGCCAAAACCGAAGCCGCAAGCGCCGCGCGCAGCGATCAGAGCGGGCAGCGAGGTCGAGGCTCCGCCCATGAGGAGGCCCACCGCCGCCGCCGTCACGCCCAGCGCAAAAGTCGTGCGCCAGCCGAACCGTTCCGAAACCATGCCCGCGCCGAAAAGGGCCACGCCCGCGCAAACCATCTCCGCGGAAATGGGCAAGCCCACAAGCACCTGCTCGGGCAGCCCCCACAACGGGGTGTAAAGCTTGCGCGCCAGCAGGGGAATGAAAGAGATGCCCATGTCGTAGGCCAGAAAAAAAAGGAAGCCTCCCGCCCGCAAGGCCTGCGCGGAGCAGATCGGAAACACGGACGCCTCTGCCTGCCCTGCTGCCTGCAGGGAATGCAGCATACGGGCGCAAAGCATGCTCAGGAGCTTTGACAATTCCATCAGAAAGAGCAGGCTGATGACAAGGGAAGTCGCCAAATCAAGGCCGAGTCCGCTCACATTATCGGACATGTGCTCCGGGTCGATGTACAGGCGAATGCGCAGCACCTCTTCGCGCTGCCGAAACCGGCTGGGCCAATAGGCGTCGATGGACTGTTCCACCACCGTCCAACTTTCGTCCTGACTCCCTGCCGCGGCCAGAACCTCGCCTTCCGGCGTGGTCAGGGAGGCCCCGCCCAGCTCCGGGTGAGTCTCCACGATGCGCACAAGCAGCTCCTTGCCTCCCGTCAGCCCCCGCACATCAACCCCTTTGTGGACGATGTACTCGAAATCGCGCTTGATGAAGTGAGCCGCAAGCTCCGTCTTGTCGCGCACGGCCTGCTGCAGAAAGGAATCAAAAAGGGTCAGCATTGCCGTGGAATACGCAAGCTGCGTGCCGCCGATAAGTACCAACAGAAGAATTCCCAGAGCCCGGCTCAGTCTGGCGCGGGCTTCCGGCGTGCCGGTCAAAAGGCCGATCCAGGCCGCCAGAATCAAGCAGACCGCCACGCAGGCCGCCGCCAGCAGGGCCATGGCCCAACGGACGAAGCCCGTGGTCGAGGCCTCGACCTGGGTCGCGTCGATCTCCAGCGCCACTCCTCCGACGACACCATTGTGATGGAGCGCAAGAACGATCCGATAGACTTGCGGACCGGCCCAGAAAAGTGTTTCCCGGCCGGCGTCGTTTTCGGCCAATGCCTTCAGGTCAAAGGCCCGGCGGGCCGAACGGTCACCGTCCAGCGTCTGTTCGGCCCCGTTTCGTACTGACGAGGCCCGCGCCGGAAGTCCGTCCTGCACCGCGTAAAGCACTTCGCCTCCGACATCCATCACTTCAATGGCGCGAATTCCCGGCGCGCCGTCCCGCAAATCATGCAGCATCTCGGTCATGCCCGCGTACTGCGTAAGCGGCTTGCCGAAGCGCAGTCCGCGTTCGATGCCCAGGGCCAGATGTTCACCCGCTCCCCGGTAGCCCGAAAGCAGGGACTCAATGGCCAGGCGGTCCAGGGTGGACACGGAGAGAAGTACGTTGAATCCCAGGGTCAACACGAGCACCGCCACCGAGAGGATTCCAATGCTCAGTCGCAGTCTGAAGAGTGCGCCGTTCTGCATGATCAGTCCTTCCTTGGCGTGAGCAGGATTGTACGTTCAAAGATCTCGTCGGAAACCACGAGCACATCCAGCGGGAAATGAAAGCCTATCTTCGTGGCCGTTTCCAGATTGATGGCGATGGTCGGTTCCATCCGATCCAGCATGGATATGGATCTGGGCTTGCTGCCTGTAAGTATGGCCACGGCCTGATTGGCCAGAAATTCTCCGGTAGGACCGAAATTCCAGGTGGAAAAGCCCATCAGCGCTCCGGCCTTGACGAAATCCGACCCGTCCCGGGCAAAGGTGGGAATTTTCCAGTCGTTGAGCAATTCCAGCAGGGCGGCCACGTCATTGCTGTCCCAATCAAAGCAGTTCAGCGGCCCGATGAAGAAAGCGTCCATGCCCTCCGCGCGCAGCTTTTCCAGTCCCTGCCTGCATTCATCGTCGGTTTCGGCGGTGGAAAGCTCTCCATACCCGGCGACGGAGAAGCCAAGCTCCGGGGCGATGGTCTGGACATCATTCAGGGCCGCGTAGACGCGACCCTCTGGGGTGTTCTGATACATGACGCCGAGCTTGCTGAAGCGCACTACATCATGAAAGACACGGAACATGGTCGTCCACCTGTCCGCGATCACCTGGCAGGTGAAATTGTCCACACCGGAGTCCTTGAGGTCGCTCACAATTCCTGCGGCAACGGGATCGGCCATGCCCATGCCAAGAATGGGCGTGCGCCCGTTGTTGGCCGCCAAAAGCGCCTTGACCGCCGCCGTGCCCATGCCCACGATCAAATCTAGATCCCGACGCTGCATCAAATCTTCCGCCAGCACAGGCAGAAGCGCCATATTCTCGGGTTCCCAGCCGGGACTATGATGGGCGTCCGGAGGATAATCGACATGAACGGCGGATTTGGAACCGAGGGCCTGGCGGAACGCCTCGTATGTCCGATCAAAAAGCCAGAAATGCCCGGCCTCAAGATAACCTATGCGTTTGACGGAATCGTCCCGCGTATGACCATGCGTCGGTGCCAGCACCATGAGCACGCCAAACAGGAAGAAGCCGAGCCATCCACGGACCGCGCCGAAGGGAGTGGGAAATGAGCACGGGAGGACAGGACGTTTCATGAAGTGTCCGCTCATAAGAGGCTGTGTGCGCATGGGCTGAAAGCCCCGCTGCGAGAAAATGCCGGTAGTGCGGAATTAATCAGGAGCATCAGATGGCCGGCACGAACCTGTGACCGAAACACAAGCTAAGACTGCCTTGTTTCGCAATCCTGGCCACGCGCCGAATCAGCCGACTTCGGAGCAGCCTTGGGCGTTCCGGAAAGTACAAGCAGGAGCCCGATCAGCGGGGACAGCAGCATGCTCGCGAAAAAATTGCCCCAGAAACCGAACTTATGGTTTCGCCCCAGGAATGCGACAACCAGACTCCCGACGATGAAGGCCAAAAATATCTGTATCATTGCTTCTCCGATGGTTGCGTTTGACGCTCACTCTACGACACGCCGCGCCGCATCATTTCGCTGAATCCTTGCGAGGTTCCGGCGGCAGATCCTTGTTGGGATTGAGCAGGATTCTGTCGATCCTGTCCATGTACTCCAGAAAATCGGAACCTCGCAAATCCCAGCCGAAACCATCGTCCTGGAATCTCATGACGTCTTCGGTCGAGGAATTGGTTACTAAAGTTTGCCGGAGCGGAGCCGGCGGGACGACGCTCGCGTTCCGCGGATCCGGAAGCCTGGGCGTGTCTTGCGTGTTCAGAATGATGGGCAATCCGTCCTTTCCGCTGCCCACGACAACAACCTTTGCATTTTCCGAGGCGGCGAGTCTGGCCGTGGCCTGAATGCCCTCGTAGCGCAGGAAGCTTTCAGTCATGTTTTCATTCACCAGTGATTGGTAATACCTGATCGCCTGGCCCTGAATCGCCTTGCGCTTGGCCTCTTCCTTGGCTTCAAGGAGAAGGTAGTGATACCGCAGATATTGTTGCTCAGCCACCAGCTTGTCCACAATGGAGTTGCGAAGCAAGTCGGGAAGAACGATTTCCTTGACTACAAAACCATGGATAAGGATGGGAATGCGTCCCATTTCCTCGGTGGCGTCAACAAGCATCTTGTCCTGCAGCTCTTCTCTGGCAGTGGAATAAAGAGCATCGGGACGATAGCTGCCGATGGTTTGGCGCACTGCGGAAGTCATGATCGGCAGAATGATCTTGCGCTTGTATTCCGGACCGATCTGTTGATGCAAAACGGGGAGTCTGTCTCGCACAATCTGGTATCGCAGAGAAGCCTGAACCGTTACGGTCAAACCATCCAGGGTGAGAACCTCGATAAACTGCGTATCTTCCTGAATACGCACATCATAAACAAAAAGAATGTTCCATGGGGAAATAAAGTGCAAACCTTCCTGATATGTCCTGTCCAAAACCGTGCCGCCAAACAATCTTGAATACAGCACTCCCAACTCGCCCGGATGGACAGACACAAAAATTCGCGGCCACATGAACACAAGAAGCAACACAAAAAAGGCACCAATTGTCACGAAGCGTGTCCGATGTCGCCGCAAAAACGAACGAATTTTTTCTAATACTTTTTTCATTATTCGGATCTGTATTGTTGTTGTGTGTATTGAGATGCCCCTCGCCAATGTGAATCTAAATTATAATCAATACATTGCCTTTCAAAAGTAATACATCTTTTCTCATTATTATCTGCAATACCCATACACATACTATACATAACAGGACATAAGTTCACATTCATGACAAATTTCCCCATATCTGGCCGGGAAGTCAGCGCATCCCTTGCTTGCTTGACAATTGCCTTGGCATACAAATTGTTACATACCCTGATTCTCCGCGCGTAATCACTGTCGATAGCGTAACATTCAAGTCGTTCTCGAATGATCTGCTCGTGTTTTCTTGCGCTGACAATAGACGGCAAAGTATTATTCACTTTATCATAAATTTCGCGAGCAAATTCAATATTGGTTTTCTCTTCAATCTCTTTGTAATCCGATGCCAGAAGAATTATCAATCCAAAAAACAAAAGCATGCAAAGGACGAGAATTCTCATGCCGAGTCTCCATCGTGACCGTTATCGACAAAAGTTCCATCGCGCATGCTCAGAACCCGGTCAGCCACATGAAAATAACGATCATCATGCGATATGGCCAAAATGGTGCATCCTTCGCGTTTCAAATCCGGCAAGAGTTCTTCGTAGAAAAACTTTCTGAATCCCGGATCGAAATCCGCCGCAACCTCGTCCAGCAGGTAGACGCCCCGATCTTCCAGCAAAGAGCAGGCAAGGGCCAAGCGCTTTTGCTGGCCGGCGGAAAGATCAAGGGTGGAAAACGAACCGTCGGGTTCCAAGCGTACCTTGGAATCGATGCGCATCAATTCGAGCACTTTTTTCATCCGTCGCGCCGAGGCATCCACTCCGAGGGGCCGGGTGAAAAGATGGAAATCCGAGGGCAGCACGGTAAAAACGTTGCGATACGCCTCCATGCCCAGGTCGGTCAGCGGCGCGCCATTCAGGAAAATGGCTCCGGACTGCTGCGGATAAAGCCCCGAAAGGACGTTCATGAACGTCGACTTGCCCGACCCGTTTCCGCCGCGGATGAAGACGAGCTCCCCCCGATTCAGGGAGAATGAGTCCACGTGGATGCCGAACAGACGCAAGCCCTGGCGATCGAAATAATCAAACCGCACGTCCTGCATTTGCAGTGATTCGAATACAGGGACTTTCGGGTCAGGATGCTGCCAAACGGTTTCGACGCCCTCGCGCTCGAATGGCTCGGCGATGTCATTCAGGCGGGTTTCAAGAACGCTCAGTTCGTGCAGGCTCATCTCCACCTTGGTCAGCATGGGCACAAAGCTCACAAGGCTGATCATGGGGGTCAGGCAGAACATGCTCAAAATGAGCAGGGTGGAGGTGGTGCTCGCGTCGATTCCCATCATTCCGGGCATGAGGAAGAGGACCAGCCCCAAGGTCAGCAGATTGAACACGGCAAAAAATGAAATGCCCTTGCCGTGCCCTCGCTCAGTGGACTCCCGAGCAGCGGCGACGCTGTCCAGGCCCGGGATGATCTGACCCGCGAACAGGTCCGTGGTTTTGGGCTTGTGCTGTTTCAACTGCCTGAGCCCATCCTGAAGATCGCGCAGGCAGGACGAAAATCCCGCCTCTGCGCGACGCGCGGCATCCATGAAAACATAAACCCCGCGCACAAGACGCAGAAAGATGAGCAAACCAAGCCCAAGAAAGGCGATGACGGCAACAGTACCTGCCATCGACACGGTCAGCATTTTCAGGAAAGCCACCACGATCATCACCGAGTTGACCGCAGCGGCCATGAGCATGCGCGAGGCTTCGACCACCAGTTCGCGGTCATCGACCAGCGCGGACTGAACGGCGTTCTTGTCAAGCCTGGAATACTCAAGCTGATTGACGGCGCGCAGTTTGGTCGCGATGCGCATTCGCCATTCCATGACTCCGTGCAGGGCGATGAGGGCGGCACGCTCCGTCACATGGCGGAAAAGCCGATAGAAGATGCCCAGACAAACCAGGAAAGCCAGGAAGGTATGAAAGCGGATGCCTTCGTCCTCGAACATCTGCTCCATGCCCTGCAGCACGCTGAACACCGCAAGGCCTTGCATCACTCCCGCCGCAAGACATGCGGCAATCAGTCTGAATCCTTCGTCCCCGGCTTCCTGCCGGAGCAGTGAGTAAAAATGAGATTGTGTGAATTGCTGCATGTGCGTGGTGAACCGTGATACTCCGATACTCGCAAAAATATCCGGCCCAGAAGTGAAACCGGAGAAAAAAACCGTCAGCATTAACCCAACGCCGCGTCAGGCAACGGCAGGGACCAGCAAAAGGACGCACCCGGGATATGCCGTCCGCTGGAACCGTTCGGAAAGCGGCGCAACGACACGGCGCATCCGTGTGCAAGCGACCCGGATCGGTCCGGGCCGCAGGACGCAAGCCACAGCCTAGGCCGTAGCTTCGGACTCCGCGGCAGGCGCGGACGAATCCTCTTTTTTACCTGGCTTCATCTTGGCAACCACGCCCTTGCCCTCTTCCAGCTTTGCCTTGAAGTAGGCCTTTGCTTCCTGCATGTCGAAATTCAGCAGGGTTCCGCCTTTTCTGAAGTGGCGATCAAAAACCTTGCCTATCGCATACGTGGACGCTCCGCCGACAATGCTGACAGTCGCAGCGCCGGTCGTCGTCCCGATGATGGGAATGCTTTTGAACAGCGATGCAAAAAAAGGCACGGAAGCTACCGACACCACGCCGGTTCCGAGGGAAGACAGAATCGCCTTGACCCTTTCTTTTTTGAATTCCACGCCATACGCCTTGGTCAGAGCGTAAACCAGCTCCACCTGAATCGCGGTCAATCCGGCAAGGTCCGCCAGCGGTACAGGCACAAATCCCACGCCGATGGCCGCATAGACTCGCTTGCGGATAATTGCGTCGATTTCGCATTCGATCGGCATGATCTGTGTCTCGGTCTCCGGTTCACCCTGTGTCTGTTCCTGCAGGTCAATCCCTTCATTCATGGTTTCGGAACTTTTTTTCGCCATTTCGTCCCCCGATACAGTTTGGTTGTGTGTTCGCCGAATATCTTCCAGCAACCTACTCGGCCCCTGGTTCAACCCGGATTGGCGCAAGACTGGAGTCAAAAATCTCATCTGCGGTAATCAGCAGGACAAGTGGAACATCAAGATTCAGCTCTCTTGCGGTATCCAGGTTAAGTGTGATCTTAGGACTGTACTGATGTTTGGCCATCGGCACGCTTTCCGGTATGAATCCCAGCAAACGGGCCATTCGCCCCGCGTAAAATTCTCCGAGCGGGGCATAATCCAAGGTGGAAAGTCCCATCAGAGCCCCCTGCCGCACGTGCACGCTACCGTCGCGCGCAAATGTCTTAATTCCCTGCTCATGAAGAGCATCAAATATCTTCCGAGGATTTTCCTTGGTCCAGTCAAAACAATTCAAGGCTGAAATGTAAAATGCGTCGACGCCCTGGTCTATCAAACTCCGCACGCCCGCGGCACACGATTGTGCGCTTTCCTCCTGGTCCAGGTCAGCATACTCGACAAGGGTAAACCCCCTGTCACGCGCCACTTCGCGGGCCTCATTCACATTGGAGTAAGAACGGCCTTCCGGCGAGTCGTGGTAGAGTATCCCAAGCTTCTGAAACGGCAACGCCTGGTGAAAAAGAACAAAAACCTTCTCCCATTTATCGCGCGTATATTCCAGGGTCAGGTTCACGGCGCCCCGTCCTGTTTCCGCATCGATTATTCCGGCGCCAACCGGGTCGGCGACATCGATGGAGACGATGGGGGTTCTCTCGTTGTTTTCGGCCAAAAGAGCCTTGGTAGCCACGGTGCCCATGCTCATGATCAAGTCCACCGAGGGGTCGGCCATAAGCTTCGCGGCTTCGGCCAAGTATACGGAAGAATCCGCCCCCCAACCGGGACTGACATGAAGCGACTCGGGAAATTCCACCTGATCCAGCACATGAAGTTGACCAAGGGACTCGATCACCTTTTCGCGCAACAGCGAGAATTCCCAATAAGGACCCGTTTCAAAATAGGCGATTCTCTTCAATCCAGAGGGAGTCACCTGCCGGACGGCATCCTGGGTTGATAGCCCATCGCCGGAAACCGACGAGGCGTTATCAGCGGCCAGGCACAGCGGCGCAAGGCTCCAGCAGAGGATAAGGATCAATGTATTGCGAATCAAACAAAACATGCGGACATGAAGCTCCAAACGTTTATAACTGGTGACCGAAAAATGCGAACAATCGCTTTCATCACAATTTCCAAACTATACCACGACATATGTAAAGAAGTCTAGAAATAAATTATAACAGGTCTGACCTGAAAAAAATACGCAAAACAAAATAAAATAAATACAAAAAAGAAAAAAAGAAAGGCAAATTCATAATCATAACGCATAAAACAAAAAATTTATTCAAAATAATAAAATTATATGAGATAAAAAAACGAAAAAACATAATAAAAGATTATAAAAATTTTAAATTATAATAAATATAATCCAAAAAAATATTACGCAAAACAATTATTTTTTTTAATTTAAAATTAATCAAAAAAAATATACATACTCATGAAAATATTCCAGATTAAAACATGGATTCCATCTGCAAAAATCATCCGCTACGCGCAACATCGCAAATAATTATCTCCATTAGTTACGCAATTCCTGTAGAATTCTTACTGCGCTATTTATGGCCAGAGGAATATACTTTTCATTATTGACGCTCACAGTCACCGCAAACATGGTTTCCCTGTCATAGAAAAAGACTGTCCCGAAGCCTGGAAAAGAGCCGATTTGGCCCACAAGGGTAATTTCGGGATCGTTGAACATGAACACCGTACCGCCGACAAGGAAGCTTCTGGTGTATCCGCCATGGCCGTTATCGACCGCCCCTTGGGCGGATTTTCCGTTGGCGAGTCTCAACGGGGCAAGAGGCGCCGCATCCAGGAAATTGTTTTCGAGCATGCGGTCGAGATTGACCAGGCGCACTACATCGTCGGGCGAAGCCAGAAGGTTCCCTGTCCCCTTGGCCATGCCGATCCCCATCATGATCGGCAAGATCAAGCCGGAATCGTCTGACTCGCCGTATCCGCATGCCAGCTGAGGCACGACAGTCTCATCCTGCCCGACGACAAGCGACTTCATTCCGAGTTTCGCGACGAAATTTTCCCGGATCTGTTCCTCATACCCCTTTCCCGAAGCCATTTCACTGATCTGGGCAAGCATGAGATATCCAGTATTGGAGTACTTCTGATCCGTTCCAGGAGTAAACAACAAGGGCTTTGCCCCGGCCATGCCAATGAGTTCTTCCGGGCTCCACCGCCTGGTCGGATTCGCGAAGACCGGTTCAAGCCGCAGCATGTCGATCACTCCGGAAGTGTGGGTCAGGAGGTGTTCTATCGTGATCTCTTCGCCGCGCGGAAAATCAGGAAAAAAGCGATCGACAGTGGCATTGAGCCCAAGTTTTCCTTCCTCGATGAGCTTGTGAACAAGCGCGGCCGTAAATAATTTCGTCACCGAGCCAATCTTGATCTTGTGCGCATCAGTCATGATGACGTCGTTCTCAACGCAGGCCGTACCGAAAGCGGCGCTGACGGGGCTGTCTCCGCCCTTCCTGAGCACGGCGATGGATACTGCGGGGAGATTCGGCTCCGAAGCCAGCATGCGGCCAGCCTTGGTTATGACCTCCCTGATTGTTGACTCGCGAGCTTCTGCACTGGCACGTCCGGAAAACAGAACTGCGGAACAAAGGCAAAACAAAAAAATGAGTGTTCTCGGTAAACTAGACATTTTCCAGGTACTCCAAAATATGGTTGGCGACATTCCCCACAAGTCCCGGAGAAAGCATGGTCTCATGCGTACCCTCTGTCCATTTGAGAGTAATATTTTCTTCCTTCAGAAACTTGCTCCATCCAAAATACTGATCATTAATAAAACTACGCGAGTAGTCTGTCATTTCAAGAGCACGAACAAGCAATATATTCTTGGTTGAATGTGCAGGCATCTCATAGCGCGCTGCTGCAATGGCGTTACTGCGATATGTACTCAACAGGTTGTCCATTTGCACGGAGCTGAAGCCAAAGGGCAGAAGTCCTGTCTTTTCCCCGCATTCCAAGAGATAACGGAGTCTTTTATCACGCGGTAGGGAGCGCAGCACATTTTCATCAAAAGCCAGAGATTCCTGCAATAGTGATTTGAGAAGATCCATTTCATCCTGCCCGGCCTCCTGCTTCGCCCGACTGTTGTCCGCCACGGAATCAAGAATCAAGACAATTTCTGCATCATGCCCCATTCTTTCATATCTGCACGCAACCTCGTATGCTAGGAGGCCACCAAAGCTCCAGCCTCCAAAAATGATATCTTCGGTTTCAATCTTGAGAATCTCTTCCAGATAATACGCCGCCAAATCTTCGACCGTGTGCAATTCAGTATTCAGGGATGTCTTCTCATGACTGAATCCGGCGGCTTCCACGGCAAAAACACTGTACTTATGCCCCAGAAGCTTCGCGAGATCTCCATAACAGAAAACGCTACCGCCAACAGGGTGAAATAAAAAGATGTTTTTCCCACCATCGCAATGGCAAAGTTTGATCACAGGGCTATCATTCGAACTTCTCTTGCCTTCGAAAAACTCTGCGAGCTCGGATATGGTGGGACGGGAAAAAAGTTCGTTCAGGGTTATGCGCAATTCCATCTCTTTTTCGATCATGACGATAAGCCGTATGGCCAAGATGCTGTGGCCACCCAAACTGAAAAAATTGGCGTCCGCATCCAGGACATCGACCCCAAGCAATCTTTTCCAAATTTCAGCCAGTTTTGTTTCAGTAGGTCCTGAAAGCCGACGTCCTCCACTTTCTTGTTTCTGCACCAGCGGAGATGGCAAGGCTTTTTTGTCCACTTTTCTGTTCAAGGAAAAAGGCAGTTCCACCATCGGCACAAAATGACTCGGCACACAATGCGAGGGTAAGATTTGTTCAAGATAGATTTGGAGTTTCGCGGAATCAAATTCACCAACGATATACGCGGCAAGACTCTTTTCTTCATGCGCCTCGAAGGTGTCGGCCACCACTGCCACCTGCCTGACTCCCGGAAAACCTGCCACGGCATTTTCCACCTCGCCGATCTCAACGCGATTTCCACGGATCTTGACCTGCTGGTCTTCACGCCCCAGGTAAAAAAGCAGGTTGTTCCTGACGAAACCATAATCCCCTGTCCGGTACCAGCGGCGTCCTTCAGCCATGACAAAGGCCGCCGAGTTTTCGATATCGAGATAGCCTCTGCAAACCCCGGCCCCTGATATCCAGATTTCCCCGCTTGCGGTCTCCGGAACCACCGTGTCGTCTTTGTCCCGGATCGTGACCGTCACCCCCTCAAGGGGCGCCCCGATAGGAAACGAGGAAAACGCATCGCGGTTGCCGTAATCAATGCGATATGCGCTGCTATCCACCGTGCATTCGGTGGGTCCATACACATTGTAAATGACGACCCCTTCGTTGCCGGGAATCTCATAGAATTTGTTGACGGAGTCAGAACGAAGAATCTCTCCGGCGATCAGCATCTTTTTTATGGGCAGTGATTTCTTTTTTGACCAAAGAAATTCCACCAGCACATTGAAAAAAGCCGGTGTCATATCGCAAAGATCAATCTTGTTTCGGCAGACGCTGTCGTAAAAATTTTCCGGACTCTTGCGCTGACTGTCAGGCAATACGTGCAGGGTCTTTCCGACCAAGAGCGACAAGGCGACTTGCTGGATCGAGGCGTCGAACGAGAGCGGAGCGACCAGTGCGACACGCTCGCAACCGGAGGAATACGGAGCCAGCGCCCTCAGAATATGCAGGAAATTCCGGTGTTCGACCACCACGCCCTTGGGCGCGCCAGTGGAACCGCTCGTATACACGATATAGGCAGCCTGCTCCGGAGAAATTGCGGGCAGAGCCGCATCGGACACGGCGAACACATCATCGGTTCCAAAACGGGTGCGCGCACAAGGCTTTCGCGCGGCCTCTGTGTGCCGGATCACGACATCAAAACGAAAATCGGATATTTCCGCACAGTCCACGTCGGGGCGGGAAATAAAAATATCCACGGGCACTTTGCTTTCTTCGGCCCAGGAAGTGAAAAAACGCTCGGGAACAAAAAGTTCGGCCGCCGCATCGAATCGGATCAGGCCTGCGTTGTTTCCCGATTCGTGCGCGTACTCCCGCAGGGCGTCCCGGAAACGATCTTTCCTGTCCAGGTCCCAGACCGCACCCACAAACAACGCCCCGTCTCTGGAAAGCTTGGCCACGGCATGGTCCAGAACTGTCCGCAGATAATTGTAGCCGGGAAAATTCTCGACTACGGCGTACACATTGACAAGGTCGTACTCTTCATCCGCCAGAAAGCGGATGTCCACGGCTTCCATCTGATGCACCTTGACGGCGGCGGCACATGCGCGCTCTTCCAGGCGGTCCAGTTCCGTCCTGGACAGGTCTACCGCCGTATAACGGCTCGCGGCATCCATCAGGACCCGTGAAACCGTTCCCGAACCGCTCCCGATGTCCAGCACCCTGGCCTCTTTTTTCCCGTCGAACCCTGTTTTCCCAAGAATGTTCGCGGCCAGGCTTTCAAGCAGTGCATCCGGCACCCTTTGGCCATCGAAATAGCTTTTCCAGGCCGAGTCGCGTCCGCCTTCGGCTATGCTTTCCCAAAAGGCGACCCGGCCGAGTTCTCCACTTCTCTCAAGGGAGTTTTCGTAAGTAGGGGAATCAAGACAAAGTATGTGCGGAGCGTGAGGGAGCCTGTACTGAAAGTATTCGGATTCCCGCAGGCAGGAACTGTCGGTTATGATCAGTCTTGCGGGCCTGAGCATTGTTTCCTTCCTGGCCAGGGGAAGTTCCGTATCGACCGGCACGTAGACCGCACCGGCCCTCATGGCGCCAATACCCGCGGCCAGGACCAGTCCTCCCCGCCTGCAATGGACACCGATAGCGGCTTCAGGGCCGTAGCCCATTTTCAGGATGAAGCGGGCGATCGCGGACGAGAGCGCGTCAAACTCCGCAAAGCTCAGGGATCTTTCACCGTCCATCAGAGCTGTTCGCGCAGGATATTTCCGGACCACGTCGGCGAACAGATCCTCGAAAGAAGCTCCCTCGCGCCCGGAGTCATCGATCCGCGCCTTTTCCATTCCGGGAGCGTCAAACTGGAGATCAAAAATTTTCACTGCTAACTTCCTTGTACTATCCCTTGTAAAAAAAGCTCATAATAATGCAGCCAGTTTAGGGCCGATTCCGTGGGCAGGAATGCCGGATCATAAGCGAAGCGCAACACGATCCCCTCCGCATCATACGCCGCAAAGCAGCTCAGGCCGTGACGGTCGGCGGCGGGCATGCTAGGGCAATCCCCCTCCTCACGGAACGTGAACGCGATGTCCGCGGACGTGGCCGCATCCTTGACATCTTCTGCCTGGGCCGTGGCCACCCTCGCGGCCGTGAGACAGAGCAGATCCTCGAACTCGGTATCCTGATCGATGCAAAACGCAACAGGCCTGGACGAGTCGAGATCGACAACGATTTCGCTTTGCGCGGTGACGCGGCACAGAAGCGCGCCGAAGGTCGTAAAAAGAACTGTCGAGACCGGAGTGTTTTTATTCCGGGCAAACTGTCTGATCGCGCCGCTCAGTTCGTCACCCAGGTGTTTCTGCACCGACCCCTCGGCTTTCTTGCGCCGGGGCGAATGCGTAAAATCCACGGCCCTGCTTGTGTCGACGGAAACCATAAGCTCAAGGATGCGCATGAAATCCTCGGACATCCCGACGATAGTGTCCTGACTGAAGAGGTCCGCGTAATATTCAAGGGCAAAGCTTATCCTGTCGCCCGTATCGCTGCCGAAAATAGAGAGATCGGCCTTGCTGGCGGGATTTTTGAAACGCAGCGTTTCAAAGAGGCCCTGCTTATCTTTCCCGAATTCGAAGTTCATGTAGGAAAGAATGATCTCCGACAGAAGAGTCCGGTCCAGGCATAGCGGAGGATGCAGATCGGAGAGCAGATTGTTCAGAATGTAGGACTTGTGTTTGAGGGCTTCGTTGCTCACCTTCTGGTTGTCTTTGAGCACATCCCGCAGGGGTTTTCCGCTGTCGACGCTGAGCCGCAAGGGGATCAGGGAAGCCAGCATTCCGGCGGTATTGAGGTACCGTTCGCGGCTGTCGACAGTTATGGCGATGACAAAATCCTGAGCCCCCGAATACGAATGAACGAGAATGCTCCAGGCGGAAAGAGCGATGTGGTAGTTGGTCACTCCTTCCCTGCGAGCCAAGTCCTTGAAGCCCGCCACGAGCGTATCTGGCAGTTCGAACTCATGCACGCCGCCGCGATTGGTGTGCGTGGCCGGACGCTTGAAATCCGCTGGCAGGTCCGTTTCAGGAAGATCGCTGTCGAACCGGGTCAGCCAGTACTTTCTGTCGTCATCGTTGGGGTGGGTGTATTGGTGCCAGGCGAAATCCTTCTGCTGCAACGCGACCGGTTCAAGTTCCATGTCATGATACAATCTGAAGAGCTCCGCATTGAGGAGAGATATGGTGCGGCCATCCGCCAGGGCATGATGTATATCAATGAACAGGATGAATTCGGACTGGCCGGCGATCAGAAGCTTCACCCTGAAGAGCTCCCCTTTTTTCAGATCGAAGGGCTTTATGAGAGAATCCTTCCGGGCAAGGTCGCAGTGCATCTCCTGCAGTTCAAACCCCTCGAAAGGATGGATGATCATGTTCGGATGCTCCTCGTCAAAATCGCAAAAGGAGGTCCGAAGCACCTCGTGACGCAGGATGAGCTCGCCGATGGCCTTTTCCAGGCGCTTCTTGTCCAGATCCCGGGGGAGTTTCAAAAAGAGCGGCAGATTATACCCGGTATGCTCATCGCTGAGCAGGTCCGCGTACAGGATCGACAGTTGCTCGCGGCCAACAGGGTATTTGTCGCGCTCTGGCGCGGGAGTCATGTCCTTTTTGCCGGTGTCGCCCTTCAATACCTTGGCCAGGACCCCGTCCATGAATTCGCCGATGGTCTGGCTCTCAAGCAGGTCCATGACGCTGACGCTGACGCCAAGCGCCTCCTTTACGCGCGTAACAATGCGCGTGCCGGAAATGGAATCCCCGCCGAAGTCAAAAAAATCGTCTTCCCGGGACAACTCCTCCTCATATCCGAGGCAATCCCTGAAAATATGAAGGATCTCCGCCTCGCCGAAATGGCCGTGCGTTTCTTTTGATTCAACCTTGGGCAAACTGAACCCGGAAAGCCGGAACCTGGACACGTCCTCATCGGACATCGCCACCGCGACCAAGGGCGCGCCGTTTGAAAGCGCCGCGCAGAGTACCCCGAAGGCCTGTTCCGGCGCCAGGGAGAAGCCCTCGACGTCCGCATTCATGCGCGCGGCCATGCCGACTTTGGACCAGGCGTTCCAGCAGATCGAAAGAGCGGGCAGTCCATGCGCGCGGCGATACAGGGCAAAAGCGTTGAGGTACGCGTTGGCCGCCGTGTAGTCGCTCTGTCCGGGCGCGCCGACCAAGGATGTCCGCGAAGAAGCCAGGATGAAAAAGTCCAGGTCATCGTGCAGGGTGCCTTCATGAAGGTTCCACGTACCCGTCACTTTCGGCGCGAGCACCTCCCCGTACGTTTCCTGCTTCTTGGCCAGCAGAAACCCGTCACCGGCTACCCCAGCCGCATGGATGACGCCCGTGATCGGCCCCAGATCCCTGCGGATTTCGGCGAGGACTTCCCGTACCCGGATGCGGTCGTTGACATCGCAGCAGTAGGAGGCAAAGGGCAGGTCCGGGTCCTTTTGCGCCTTGCGATGCAGCAGCACGACCCTGGCATCCGTTTGCGCCTCGATCCGCTCCGCAAGGGTCAAGGCCATGCCCCCCTGCCCACCGCTCAGCACAACGCAACCCCGCATGGCCGTGATATCCGGCGACGTGGGAACCTTTGCCAGTTCCGGCAGGCAGACGCTTCCATCGCCTTTAATGAGGCAGGCTCCGTCAATGCGACCAAGATTCTCACCGAGGGTCCGTACCGAGGCCTCGGTCACGGCCTCAAGCTCGACATATGCACCGCCGAGGAGGGGTTCCTCCTGCTTCAGGGCGAGCAGCATCCCGTGGGCCAGGGCGTCCGATGGGACCTCGTCATGGTTCGCGAAAACTCCACTCCCGACCACTGTCACATGCAAAGGAACGCCAAGCCCTGCCCGGCAGAGTTCCTGTAACTGGCTGCAAAAGGCCCAATGAGAATTGCCGGGGGACGGGAGATAGACGATCTGGGAAAGCCCGCTTGCAAGGATCTCCCCGGCCAGCATCTTGCGCTCTTCCGGCAGCTCGGACAGTTCGCGCCTAAAATGGGTGAACGCAGCCAACGCGTCGCAAACACCGCCGCCCGTACCGCCAAGCAGCAGAATCTTGCCGCCCTGGGCGGCATCGCTTTCAAGCTGCGGCAGTTCGGCCTCGATCCACTGGAGTTCATAAAGCTCCGCCACGGACCGGACTGCCTGCAGGGACAAAAAAACAAGGCCGCGCATCTCAAGCAAAACATTGCCCGAAAGATCAGTGATCGTGCAGTCGCCCGAGATCAATTGCGCGCCCTTCTCCTGCACGACGACTTGGGCGAAGATGTCGGGCGGCAGGGGTTTGTATAGTCGGATACTGCCGCAGCGCGCCGGCACGAAACCAGAAACCTCATGCAAGGCAAGGCTCGCGGCCAGATCCAGCATGGCGGGATGCCATTTGAAGGTGCTCAGGTCCTGCCGGAATTCGTCGGGCAGGGTCAACCGCGACAGCAGTTCCCTGCCGTTGCCGGATACCCAGAGAGCTTCGCGGCAGTCCCATCTTCTGCTGATGCTGATGATCGACTGCCCTGCTCCCCCCGCAACGGACTGCATGGCATCGCGGAGGGCTGCGATATCGAGCCCGGGAGGCTGGGCATGCACTCCGGCCGTCTCCCTGCTCGGCACCTTGGCGCTGACCGCCACATGCCATTTCCCGGCGTGAAAATGCTGCAATCGGACCACGCGTTCTTGGTCCGTCTCCTCCAGGAGCAGGACAGCCTGATCCCCCTCGGCCCAGCTCACCGGCCTGTGCCAGACCAGATCATCGATGCCGGGGGGCACATCTCTGACAGCTTCGCAGATGAGGTCTACGACTCCCATGCCGACCAGGGTCGGAACGCCGCCCAGGACATGTTCTGCCACAGGCCAGAAGTCGGGTCGTCCCAAGGACACGGAGAAGGCTGTTCCGGCCGGGGTTGCCACCGGGCCGGACAGGAAGGCGGTCTTGAATCGGGGCCACAGCGTGCTTCTTGAGAACGGGGTCGCGGGCAGATGGATTCTGTGCAGGAGTCTGTCCTCGGGCCACACCAGCCTCTGGCCACGCAAAAACTCCATCCCGGCCTCCTCGGCCTGGGCGCGTGTCTGGAATGCCGCGCCGGGCACTCCGGTCTTGAGGGGCCGCGAGACCCTGACGGGCGTCAGTTCCCCGCCGAGTTGGTCAAAGAGCTCCTCTCTCGACGAAGCCACAATCACGGTCCGCACCTCCAGATGCTCCCGGCCCGCGACAAGAGTGCCGGCAATGGCATGCAGCGGCCACCCGGAGTTCCCGGCCACGGCATCGCGAACCAGCAGGCTGTATTTCCTCAGGTCGTCCTCACTGGACGCGGATAGGGGGATGCAATGCCATGTGCCGTCGTCCTCGGGCAGGTCTGCCGGGACATGTTCCCTGACCACGACATGCGCGTTGACTCCGCTCAAGCCAAAAGAACTGACCCCACCGGCCAGGGGTCGACCGGAACGCGGCAAGGACTCCAGCGTTCGCGCCACGCGCACGGGCGCGACCGCGAAATCGATGTGCGGATTGGGGGTTTCGAAATGAGGCTGCGGCGGGACAAATCCCTTTTTCAGGCTCATGACGGCCTTGGCCAGGCCAAGGGCTCCGGCCGCCGCGTCAAGATGGCCAATGTTGCCTTTGACCGAACCGATGAGCGCTTTTTCGGCCTGCTCTTTGCCTTCGAAGGCAAAAGCCTGTGTCAGCCCCTCCACTTCCACGGGATCGCCGAGGACCGTGCCAGTGCCGTGGGCCTCGAAAAAATCCACCTCCGTCAGGGAAAGGCCGGCACTCCTGGCGGCCTGGGCGATGACTTCCGCCTGAGCGCCGGGGTTGGGCGCGGCCATGCTTGAAGATTTTCCGTCCTGATTGATGGCGCTGCCGACTATGACGGCATGAATGGGATCGTTGTCCCGCAGGGCCTGCTCGAGAAGTTTGAGCACAAAAACAGCGGCGCCTTCCCCTGCCCCGACGCCGTCAGCCTTGGCGTCAAAGCTCCTGGTCCGGCCCGAGCCGGACTCTATGGTGAAGGTCGCGTCGCCCTTTACCGGCAGGTCTATGATGTGCGCTCCTCCGGCCAGGGCGACGCAGCTCTCCCCCGTGCGCAAACAGTGGCAGGCATCGTGGACCGCCGTCAGTACCGAAGAGCAGGCTGTGTCGATGGTCGCCGCCGCGCCGGTCCAGTTCTTGAGATAGCTGATCCTGCCCACCACGTTGGAGGGGACGTTCAAAAGATACGTCTGCTCGGCCTGGTCCGGGAACGCCCGGGTGACGGCGTCCTGAAAGAGACGGTAGGGGCTTGCGCCGACAAAGGTTCCAACGTTCCTGTTTTCCAGAGACGCCCCGCCGTAACCGGCGTCGTCTAGTGCCTGCAGAGCCGTTTCGAGGAAGATGCGCTGCCGAGGTTCGAGCATGGCCGAATCGCCCGGGGACATGCCGAAACGCTTGTAGTCAAAGGACGAAATGTCCGACAGGTAGGCTGCTTCCCGCAGCCTTGCGGCATCGAAGGCAAAGCCCACAGCCTCGAAAATCTGCCGCACCTCGGTCTGTCTCCTGGCGGGCAGAGGCATGGTCTTGTCGATGCCCTGGGCCAGATCCGCCCAGAAGCTCTCCAGGTCTTCGTAGTCCCCAAGGCGCACAGCCATCCCGATGATGGCCACAGGGGCGTCAAGCGCCGCCCTGGGAAGATCCGATTCCGCGGTTTTCCGAATTTTCGCAATGTGTTCGGCCTGCTCCCGGATGGTGCTCTCCGAAAAAAGTCCAGCCAACGTGAAAACATCCTTCCATCTCAGATCCAGGAGCGCGTGCAGTTTGACCAGCAGCAGGGAATTGCCGCCCACTTCGAAAAATCCCTGATCGATATCCAGGATTTCCAGTTCAGGCATGACCTCACGCCAGATTCCCCTGATCTCTTCATGCAGCGCCGTGACCTCCCCAACGCCCCGTGGCTCCGAAGCAAGCCTTCTGCCTTGGAGCCGCTTCCGGTCGGCCTTGCCGGACGGGCCAAGCGGAATTTCATCCATCACACGAAAGATGGAGGGCCACATGTAATCCGGCAGCAGCGCCCCAAGCTCCCCCCGGATTTCAGACAGCACCGGCACTTTGCCCGGGTGCGGAAGCAAAAAGGCCTCCAGGGCATCGTATTCCCCAATCCTGGCAACCCTGACTACAGCCTGGGACACGTCCGGGCAGCGGCTCAGAGCCCCTTCGACCTCTCCAAGCTCGATCCTGAAACCACGAATCTTGACCTGATCGTCGTTTCTGCCCAGGTATTCGACATTGCCGTCTGGAAGCCAGCGTCCAAGGTCGCCGGTACGGTACATGCGGTCGCCCGGATGGAAAGGATCGGGCAAAAAGCTCGCCGCAGTCAGTTCCGGCCTGTTCACGTATCCGGGAGCGACCTGGACACCGCTGATAAAAAGTTCCCCAACGACCCCAATGGGCACCCTCCGCCCCTGCCCATCAAGCACGTGGAGCCGGGTGTTGCTCACGGGCCGCCCGATGGGCACGACGCTTCCGGCATGTTCCCGGCACGGATACCAGGACACGTCGATGGTCGCCTCGGTGGGCCCGTAAAGGTTGTGGAGCTCGCAGGAGAACACGGCCCTGAAACGCGTCACGAGATCGCAGGTCAAGGCTTCCCCGCTGGTGAACACGTACCTGAGGCTCGCAAGCTTGTTCGCGTCTTGCGGACGCGATTCGAGATGATCCAGAAAGGCCCGCAGCATGGACGGCACGAAATGCAGAACAGTGACCTTGCGGGCGTGAATGGCCTCGACAATTTTTCCTGGATTCTTTTCGGCGTCCGGTTCCAGCAAGGCAAGACGCGCGCCGACCCATGACCACCAGAACAATTCCCACACGGACACATCGAAAGAGACCGTGGTCTTTTGCAGAATGACATCGCCTTCGCCAATGGGAAATCGCGACTGCATCCAGAGTATGCGGTTGATGAGACTGCGGTGCTTGATAGGCACGCCCTTGGGGCGGCCGGTGGAACCGGAAGTGAAAATGGCGTACGCGATGTCATCGGACCCAGTGCCCGCCGCTTCAAAATTCCGGGCCGGACAACCGCCCATGTCGGGTGTCAGCACGGGTTGGCCCAGACCGGCGAACTTTTCCGCAAACCCGGGGGCGCTTACGACCACGCATCTGCCAAGATCCTCGAAAATCGAGCACAGACGGTCATCAGGGAGCGTGACGGAGAGGGGCACGTACGTTGCTCCGACACGCAGAACTGCAAAAATCGCGACCATCATCTCCAACGACCGCTCGAAGCAGACCCCGGCGTAATCCCCCCGGGAAAGTCCGGCCGCCCTCAGATGCGCAGCAAGGGCGGATACCTTCGCGTCCAACTCATCATAGCTACAGGACCGGCCGGAAACCTCCTCCAGAGCCACGGCGCCGCCGCTCCTGCGGACTTGGGCGCGGAAGCGGCCGTCCACGTCGCCTTGTATATCGAAGGGCTCGGCCGTGTTGTTGAAAGCGTCGATGCGGGCCTGCTCGTCTGGCGGAAGAATGCCCAGATCGGACAAGGGCACATCTTCGCCCCGCAGCACTTCATCCAGAAGCAGCAGGAGACGCTGGCCCATGAGCCTTACGCTCTCTTCCGTGAACAGCGCGGTGCAATATTCCATGTGCACCGCGAAACTCCCATCCTGCCGCTCTTTGAAGTAAAAACTGAGGTCGAATTTGCTCCTGGCGTGCGGCAACTCCAGCGGCTGCATGTGAAGAGGTTTCTGGCCGTAGTTGGACCAACCCGCGTCCTCCAGGGCGACAAACACGTCGAAAAGGGGGTTGCGAGCCGGATTTCTGTCCACCGCAAGCTCATCAAGCACTTTTTCAAAAGGACAGGACTGCGCAGCCAGGGCATGCTGAAAAATCCCCTGCACATCACGCACGAGCGCTTCAAATCCCGCTTGCGACCTGAGCGTCGTGCGCACGGCCAGGGTATTGACGAACAGTCCGATCATGTTCTGCACCTGCACCGACTCACGGTTCGCCGCTGGACAGCCCACAACCAGGTCGGCCTGGCCGGTGTGGCGGTACAGAAACGTTTTGACCAGGGCCAAAAGCACCGGAAAAAGCGTCACCCCCAGTTGCGACGCGCAGGATTTAAGGCCCTGGCTCCGCTTTGCGTCCAGATCGAAAACCACAACCGCGCCTTCGAAACTCTGCGCGGCCGGTCGGGGATAATCGAGAGGCAATTTCAGGCTTTCCGGAAGGGGCAGCAGGTTCCTTGCCACCGCCGCAAGCCCTGTGAACTCCTGTCTGCGCTCCCAATCCACGTAGCTGGCAAAGTCAAGGTCCAGCGGCTGCCAGCCGGGCGAAGAGCCGCCTAGCACGGCGGCGTAGGCCTGATTCAACTCCCTCAGGAAAATTTCCGCCGACCAGCCGTCGAAGATGATGTGATGAAAACGGAGCAGCAGGACGTCTCCGGACGGGGCGTCATGAAACAGCGCAACACGGACCAGAGCCTCCTCCGGGCCGAAATCCATGGCTTCGTCCGCAAGCATTTCCGCAGACCAAGGACGCTCCATGCATTCAAGCTTCAGGCTGCCAGGTGAAACCAGCGTCTGTTCGGGTTCGTCGGAAAAAACGCGCAGCCGCAAGGCATCATGACGGCTTTCGAGCAGGAAAAGCGCCTTTTGCAGTGCATCGGTGTCCACGGGTATGCCGATTCGCGCGGCAAACGGAATCTGGTACGCAAGGCTGTCGCCGTGCAGTCTCTGCAGAAACCAGATTCGCCTCTGCCCGGCGGACAGGGGAAACCGCTTCCCGGAGGCCACCTTGGGCATGTGGACGGATGAAAACGACGCGGAGCGGACAAAACCGGCGAGAGCCCTGACATTTGGGTGCGACAGGATGTCCTCGATGGTGACCTGCACGGAAAATCTCTTGCTGACCTGGGCCAGCACACGCATGGCCAGGAGGCTGTGCCCGCCAAGCCGGAAGAAGTCAGCCTCCGGGGAAGGGACCGCGCACTTCAGGACGGACTCGTATATTTCAAGGACCACGCCTTCGATGTCATCGTTTGGTTCATGCGCAGCCGGTGAAAATTTGGAAAAAGCGGCGAGGGGCCGGTCCGGCCCGGGCACCGGGGCATGCACGCAGGACCCGGTCCGCACTGTCCCAGCACCTTCAAGGCAGTCTTCCAGGACTCGGCACGAAACGTCCTCATCCACGGAAAGGAAGCGCATCAGGGCATGCAGCCCGTCGCTTAGCCCGTTGACCCGCTCGTGTTCCATCCTGGAAGGATCGTAGAGGAAGCGAAAACGGATTCTTTCGCCGGGAATGACGGAAATGCCCAGCGGATAAGGTATCTTTTCGAAGCCGTGAACCCCCAGAAGCTCCAGCTGCCCGTCCCGAAGCCGGGTTTCGAAGGGATAGTTCTCGAAAACCATGAGATGATCGAACAGATCCCGGCCGATCTCGGCCAGCGGCAGATAGCCATGCCGCATCTGGTTCAGGCCCTGGTCCTTCACCGTGCCCAGGAGGTCCCCGAAGGAATTTGCCCGCGTCCATCGCGCCCGCAACGGCAAGGTCTGGATGAACAGGCCCACGGTCCTGTCTATGCCCGCAAGATCTGCCGGACGGCCGGAGGTCACGACGCCGAAGGCCACATCCCGGCAAAGGCCGTTTTCCGCACTGAGGACGATGGCCCAGAGCGACTGGATCAGCACGGGCAGGGTCACGGAGCGGGAGTTGGCCACCATGCGCAGTTTACGGCTGAGATCCGCGTCCAGGACCAATTCCACGGCGACAGGATCGACGACAATCCCGGACGGTTTTATTTTGCATATTCCCGTCAGAGGGCCAAAACCCTCCAGCAGCGATTCCCAGTATTTCCTGGCGGAAATTTCGTCGAAGCGGGCTCGCCAGCGCCTGTAGCCCGACAAGGAGACAGGGTCCGGCAGCGTGAACTGCGAGCCGTTTTCGAGGCTGTCATAAACGGTGAAAAGCTCCTCCAGAAGTATCCCGATGCACCAGCCGTCCATGAGCAGATGGTGACAGCACCAACCAAACGCGAAAGTCTCGCCGTCAAGCCTGCAAAGCTGCATGCGCAGGAGCGGGCCCGTATTCAGATCAAAGCCGCGCGTACGCGCCAGAGCCGACATGTCCTCCTTTTTCGCCACCGCCAGGGAATGCGGGAGATGGGAGAGATCGGAATATTCGACGGTCGCACGGGCCTTGAGAAGCACCAGGCGGTAGAACTCGCCTTCGCAGGGCATGGGGAACAGGGAGCGCAAGTTCTCGTGCCTGGAAACGACCATGGTCCAGGCCTTCATGAGCAAAAAATCGTCGATGGGGCCTTTGAAACGAAACTCGATCTGCTGCGTGTAAACGCTCCTGTCCTCCGACAGGTACTGGTACAGCATGGGTTCGTGGGTCGCATCGGGGGGCAGGATGTCGCCTATGTCCGCATCCTCGCAGCAGCTGATCTCAAGGATTTTCTCCCGGACATCTTCCGGCAGGACCGGGATGCAGGCCGGGAGTGTCCGCAGCACGGTCATCCAGCGGTCGAGCAGTCCCTCCACCCAATCGGGACTCAGAACCTGCGCGCTGAAATACGCGCCGAGGTTGAGCGCGCCCGATTCGTCGAAGAACACGACAAGCTCAAGCGGGTTCTTTGGCTCGAAGTCGGGATGCAACAGCTCCGGAATGTTTCCGGGCATGGCCAAAACAGGAAGCGGCGTGAAATCCTGGCCGATTTCAGTGAAGAATCTTCCGAAGTAGTTGAAGCTTATCTGCGAATCACAGGTGAAAACTTCGGGATGCGCGTCCCTGAGATATCCGTAGGCGTTGCAGCTCAGGGGGCTTAAAAACCGCGTCATGTCAAAGCCCATCACCCGCTCGGCTTCCTCCACGGTTGCGGCGGGACGCAGGGGCAGCGGACACACCGCCGTGAACCAGCCAAGGCTCCTGCTCATGTCGAATCCGGGCAGCAGGGTGTCCCGGCCATGACTTTCCAGGGTGACGAATACCGTTTCCCGCTGACCCTGCGCATGGAGCGCCACGGACAAGGACCACAGAAGCTCCGACCGCACGGAGCGCGCATAATCGGGGCGAAAGCCCTGGAGCTGCTTGAGCGTGAATCCCCTCTCCGAAGCCAGGTCCTTGCGTTCATCGCGCAGGGCATGAATCGCGCCCGTGCCTGTCGCGCAAACCGCTCTCCAAAATGCATGGTCATCCAGGGAGGGAAAGGTTCCCTCGTCCACCAACTTCCGTACTTCGACGGCCCTGGTAGCTACGCCGTGGACTTCGCCGGGCCTTTCCCCGCCCCGGCAGAAGGCGATCAGATCCTGGCGCAAAATGTCCAGGGAAACGGCGTCGAGCACCAGATGATGCCCGACAAGCACCAATAATTTCCGGTCGCCCAGCTCCGCCAGACCTGCAGCCAGGGTCGCGCCCAGTTCCGGATCAAGGCCCGCGATGACGGTCCGCACGACCTCACGCAGCACGTCCCGCTGCTCAGCGCCCGCGTCAAAGGCGCAGCTCGCAAGGGCAATCGTCCGAGGATCCCGGAGCACAACGGCGTACCCGTCGGCAAAGGAGAGCCTGAGCGCCTCGTACCTTCCCGGCAAAGTCCCGAGCCAGTCCTCGATCTTCGCCCGATCGACGCCGGGCCCCATTTCCATGGGCAGCGTCATGAAGAAGCTTTTCCAATGGCCGGGGTGGCTACGCAGGAAGAAGGCTTGCAAGGGAAGCAGCGGGACCCGCTGCCCGGCCGCTACGGGTGCGTAGCCAGGGGCTTGGGCGTCAGCAGGGCCGCCAATCTCTTCAAGCAACCGGCAAAGATCGGAAAAACGCGGTATGCGCAGGAAATCCGCGGCAGAGAGCGCCGTGACCTTGCCTCGGTGCAACAGGCCGACAATCTGGATGGCCTTGATGGAATCGCCGCCATCCATGAAAAATTCGCTTCCGTCGCCGGCTTCGGAACCAAGAATCGTCGTCCAGGCATCCGCCAGGATCTGCAGATTCCCTCTTTGCGAGACGTCGCCGCATTCCGTGGCGATGTGCTTTGAAAACTCCCACAGGAGCGACTGGCCGTTTCGAAAGAAGAGTTCATCATACTCGAGAACGACCCTGGAGCGCACGCCGGTCTCGAGGGTAAAGCTCCCCGTGAACTTGCTGGCCTTGAGTTCCGGCTCCAGCGAGTGGACGGCAAGCCCTCGCGCCTCAATATTCTCGACATGGGCATGGGTCGCAAGAATGTCCGTGACCGGACTCCCGCAGCGACTGTGCGAGATCGCCTCCTTGAACTGCGCCGCGACGGCCCGTACCGCCGGGACCAGACCTTCCTCGCGGTTTTCCCGGAGGCGCAGGGCTATGGTGCCGACATAAAAACCCGTGGTCTCGAATTCCGTCCGGGTTTCGCGCAGGCCCACGGGAACGCCGACAAGGATTTCCCCGAGGCCGTGCCGCTTGCGCAGAAAACCGCCAAGCAGGGTGGCGAAGCAGCACAGCAGGGTGGTGCCAGCTTTTTCCGCCAGGCGTTGCAGGCTGGCTTGAAGCTCCGGCGGCAGCTCAATGGCGGCCATGGCCCCCTTTCTTCGCGGGGATGGATGTAGGGCCGTGGCTGGCGGAGCAAAGACCCTGTCCCAATAGGCCTGGTCCATCTTCAATTCGGCGGACCGCAGGTACGCGTCCTCCCGGCGGCAAAACTCCGCCTGCGTGGCCAGGAGCCCCTTGGCGCCCACTCCCCCGCGCACGTATTGCAAGGCATTGGTGAGCAGAATCTCGATGCTCTCCGCATCACCGGCAATATGATGCACCAGCAGGAGAACCTGCAGGCTGCCTGCAAGCCTGGCGATCTCCACCCGGACCGGAAGTTCGGTGCGCAGGTCGAAGGGAGTGTGGATACGCTCACCAAAATACCGCTTCGCGGTGACGGAATCCGGAAAATCCGTCTGGCGCACGGGGATTTGAACCGCCTCGTTTCTCAGGAAAAAGGGATTGTCGATCTCCCCGTCCAGCGTGCAGGAAAAAAGCTCCTGATCCTTGAGCGCCCGGCACAGCGCATCGACGAAGCCTTGAGCCCTCTCCCCTTTCACTTCCATCAAAAAAGGCATGTTGTAGTCGACGGTGCCCTCGTTAGCCTGCTGATAGGCCCAGAGCTGGAACTGACCACGGCTCAGCGGAGCCTTGTCGCACCGGCTCGATGATGCCTGCGGCTCGCTGTCGCGCAAGAGTGCTGCCACATCGTACAGGTTTGCGCACTTCACGAAATCGCGAAAAGAGATTTCGACGCGGCATGTGCCGCGGATCTCATGGAGCAGGGTCATGGCCTTCAGGCTGTCCCCGCCCTGGACAAAGAAATCCTGATCCGGGGCGTACGGCTTGCCGAGCACGCGTTCGCAGATTCCCAGCAGCTCGGGGCTGATCTCCGGTTTCTCGGCATTGACCGGGGTTTTGTCCTGAGCGATCCTGAGCAGCTCGTCGCGGTTGATTTTTCCGGTCACGGTCACCGGCATGGCGCTGACGTGACGCCAGATTGAGGGAATCATGTACGCAGGCAGGTTTTCCTTGCTCCAGCCGACCACGGCTTCGACCGTACCGCCGCCATGCAGGACCAGAAAAGCGGCAAGCGTGGGCTGGTCCGACGCATCCCTGGTCGCCAACACGAAGGCCTGGCTGACGGCTTCGCACTTTTCGAGCAAAAACGTCACCTCGCCCAGTTCAACACGGTTTCCCCTGATTTTGACCTGATCGTCGCTTCTTCCGGCGAGTATGATTTCACCATCTTCCGACCAGCTCGCAAGGTCACCTGTGGCGTAAACCCTTTCTCCATTCGCCCAGGGCAATGTCTGAAAACGACTCTGCGTCATCTCCGTGTTCCCGTGGTAACCAAGGGCCAGGCTCGCCCCTCCGATGTGCAGCTCTCCGATCATGCCCGGCGGCAGCGGCGATTTGTCCGAATTCAAGATGTACGCATTGACGTTTGGGATGGGCGTTCCGGAGCTGATGGGCAGGCTGGTCCCCGGCAAAACTCTTTTGATGGAAGCGCAGACACATGCTTCGGTTGGTCCGTATGCGTTGAAATAATGCAGTCGCGCCGCGTAATGCAGCGCGTCCCTGGCGATGGGAGGCTCTCCTGCGGTTATGAGAACACGCAGGCCGGAAATTTCATCCTTGTCGAAGAGATGCAGGTACGAGGGCGGAAATGTCGTCACGGATACCGCGTTTTCTTCCATGTATTTCTTCAGGGCCCACGGATCATGCCGGTATTTGTCCGTCACGGGATACAGGCAGGCTCCGGACAGAAGGCCCATGAAAATCTCGGACAAAGAGGCGTCAAAGGCAGGGGAAGCGAACTGCAGAACACGATCATCACAGGAGAGTCCGAATATTTCGATCTGCCCCTGGATCATGTTCACGAAACCTTCGTGAGGGATAATGACGCCCTTGGGCTTGCCCGTGGAACCGGAAGTATAGATCACATAGGCCGCGTCCCCCGGTGAGAGTTGCTCGAACGCCGTGCTGCACGGGGCATCGTCAAGGAACATGTCGTCCGGATCAATGGTAAAAGCCGCCTGCGCGTCGCTGACGATGTGCCCGATACGCTCCGTGGGCGACTTCGGGTCCAGCGGCAGATAGACGGCTCCGATCCTCATTATCCCGAGAATGATTTCCGGCAGGGCGATGGTTCTTTTGGCCAGGACGGCGACGATGTCTCCCTTTCCGACCCCTTTTCCCAGAAACCACGCGGCACAACGCAATGACCTCTCCTGCAGCGCTGCATAGGTCAAGACGGCCCCGGATTCGTCGCGAACCGCCGGTGCATCGCGGAAAGCCAGGACCGTATCGTCAAAAAGTTCCGGTATCGGCCTGTTCGCGTAGCTTCGCCTCTCGCCCCGCTGCCGGCGCGAAAGTTCCTGCTTCTCCTCATCGAGCAGATAATCAAGGCTGGACAAATCGGAGCACTGCTCCAGTTGGATCGCCAGGTATTCCAGACGCCGTACATACCTCTCGACATCGCGTTCGCTGAAATGGTTGCAACTGCTGCGCACGGTAAGGGAATACCCCTCCATCTCCCGTTCCTGCAGAATGAGGATCCCGAACAGAATGGGTTCCCGGTCGCTGTGGTGCTGCACGACCGTCGTGATATGAAAGTCAGGGTTCCCCGCAGGCATGCTGGGCAGGAAGTTCACGAACGTGTCTGCAACAAAGGCGAAATTCTTGTGGCCCATCTCGCGCATCGCAAGTTGATACGGAGTACGGACGTGACGAAAAAAGGCCATGCTCTGCGCGCCCACTTCCCTCATCACGGATTCGAGGGTGTCAAGTCGGCTAAGATCAAGAAACACGGGGGGAGTTGCAATCTGAGCGCCCTGCCTTGCGCGGATCGACTTGCGTTCTCCAAATGCGATGGGTGTCTGGATGGCGAGCTGCTTCTCATCGCACATGAAGGAAACGATCAGGGCATGGAGCGCCGTGAAATACGCCGCCGGCCCCACGGCGTGCTTGCGCAGGACCGTGTCGATGGATTTCGAGACGTCGTCGGAGAGCACAAATTTCTTATGCCGGGAATGACCCAGGACATCCGCATGGCCCGGAAGGGACCTGAAAATTCTTTTCTCCGGCATCGCCTCCAGATGGTTTTTCCAGAATTTCAGATCGCCGGCTAATTTCGACGATTCGAAATGCTTTTTGTCCTGTGCATAATTTTTCAAAAAAAAGTCATAATCTTCGACAGATACGTCTTCTCCACGCTTAAGAGAGCTGTATATTTCTGCGATCAAATCCACATGAAAAAAAGAGGCAAGCCCATCAATGACAAGATGAGAAAATTTTATTGCATAAATGCACTCTGACTGACCAATATGAATAAGCGCAAAACGAGATGGATGTTTATCCACAGGAGCTTCAAAAAACTCATCAAGATATTTCTTAGCTGATGAGGATGGATCGTGATGTGATGAGGCATCATAAAAATTTAAAACAACACCATTACATTCGTTGATATCGAAGTATGGATCTTTTTCATTAAGATGAAGAGAACATCCAAGCAGTGGATTTTGCCGCAATGCAATATCAATGGATTTTTGAAGAATCTTCGGGCAAAGTCTGTTGCTGACCCAAAATATTCCCCTGATCGATACTTCGTTATAATCTGAAGCCGATGCTTGACCGGATAGCCATATTTCTTTCTGACAACTCGTAAAAGAAAGAATTTTCAGCTCATCGCTGATCATAGCGTTCTCCATGAAAGTCTATTCCGCAACATATCCGCACCGTTGATCATGCTTGATCATCCCCAAGGCTACATGGCAACTTGGCTGATCGCGCGGCATTCCAGCCGGAAGGCGTGAGAGTTTGCTCGATAAGCGCAGCCAGTGCAGCCCAATTATCCTGCAGATAAAAATGATTGCCTGAAAATGAATGAATCGAGAACTCCCGGGTCGTCAGCTTGCTCCACTCGCAGGCCTTGGACTCCCGAAGCAGGTCCTCGTTTCCAAGAAACACGGTGATGGGCACGGGCAGCGGATCAATGTCGGCCGGATTCCACGTGTCAAGGGCTGTGAAATCCGCATACAAAATCGGCTCCAGATATTGGCATAACTCCTTGGACATGGCGACATCCGGAGGAAGCCCTCCAAGATCCCTGATATGCCGCCAAAGCTGGTCCGGCGGAAACGACGAAACAGGAGCGGACGATTTGGTCAGAAAATTGTCCGGAGTCGCGCACGCGGAAACAAACAGCGCTTCCGGCAGCGGCATGTCTTTCTCCCGGGCCCGATGCGCGCACAGCAAAGCCAGCAAGGCCCCCATGCTATGCCCGAACAGGGCGTAAGGACATGAACGGGCGACCGGTTCGATTTGCGTAAAAAGATCCTCGCTTATCGTGTCCATGCTGGTTGACAGCGGATCACGACAACGCCGCCCCCTGCCCGCCATTTCCAAAGGGTGAACATCAATTCCTTCGGAGAAGAAATCCTTGAATCGAGAATAATACGTAGCACTTCCCCCTGCATGGGGAATACAAAAAAGCTTTGTATTAAGAGAATATGTCATGAATATCGCTTTTTTTAAAAATAAAATATCTATTATGCACAAAAAATCAATGCAATAAATACGAACAAGGCCAAGAAAAGAAAATCACCTATGTCGCGCCGAGTCGCAGAGAGCTCCTACAGATCCACCCAACCTGCGTTATCGTCTAATTCCTGCATAATGATTCTTGAAGCCTGTTCTCCATGTCCTGATCTTGCATGCAATTGTTTGAGAACTATCTTGTTGTCGAACATACCACAGATTTCAAGTTTCCCGATATCGTGTCCGATTATGAACTTAAAACGCTTCCCGTAACCATCAAGCTCCTGCCTGGCCCGGTCGACGATTTCCACTCCTCGTTTCAGAGGAATCTGAAAATGATGCCGCACTCTGGATACAGGCATGCACTGGTAAAGATAATAAGGACTGACTCCGATGCGTAGCAGTCCACGCATGAGATTTATTATGTCTTCTGAAGTATCATTGACGCCTCGAAGCAGTACGGCCTGGTTGTTGACGGTAATTCCGATTCGTCTGAGCCGGTAAACAGCCTTTGCAGACGTGGAGGTGATCTCGTTCACGTGATTGAAGTGTGTCGGTACGTAGAGCGATTTTTTTTCATTGAATTCCTGCAGGAGTTCAATGAGATCGTCATCGAAAAGGCGAATGGGGTAGGTGACAGGCGCTCGCGTTCCGATGCGCACGAAATCCAGATGGTCTATCTTGGCAAGAGACATAAGCAGGCGGCGCAAGACGGAATTGGGGAGCATGAGCGGATCTCCACCGGAGATAACCACATTCGTTATCTCCGGATGCTCCGAAATATACTTTACAGCCCCGTCGACCCGCCTGTCCTCCTGATCCCGGGGTCGCCCGACCGACCTCCTACGAAAGCAATGGCGGCAATACATCGCACAGTACTCATTGGCCACCAGCAGAGCCGTGTAATCATACTTGTGCAGAACTCCATTTTCCTTGTCGTGCTTGTCGTCCCCATACGGATCAGAAGTAGTCTCCCCCATCGACCCATCAATCACAAGCTCGTCGACACTCGGAAAGCACATTTTCCGTACAGGGTCGCACGGATCATCGGCGCGCATAAGACTTAAGTAATATCTAGGTATATTTATCGGATGGATTCTTGAAATTTCTAAGAGTTTTTGTTCTTCTTCATCGCTAAAATCTACATATTTTTTTAGCTGGCTTATACTTACAACGTTATTATTTAATTCTTTTTTCCAGTCTAATTGTTCCCAATCAATACCTTCATTATTCATAAAAAACTTTATCCCTAATGTATTATCGACTTAAAGAATCAAAAAAGTACGTATTGCATAAAATGCGATATAAAAAAACAAAAAATTGCTTTTTTTTCGAAAACAAGAGTTAAACTTGCACTTATTTATAAATCAAAAAAAACGATTCATAAAATAAAAAAACATTACTTATTCAAAAAAATCTACTCTCTTCACATGTTTGAACTCGATCATATATCAAATCACCCAAAGAAAATTATCTATCTGAAAGTCACAAATAACTCAATATATTTGCAGCTGTTCAGAAACAAACATGAAACTAGAGCCTTCAAAGGGAACCTGACCTGCTCGGCACTTTTCAGACCAGCCGAAACTTGAAGAATATCGTTCATCCGAGCCGAATTGATCAGGAGACTCGCAGCTGAGAATCCCCATTTCCGCGAATATTGACAAACAGAACCAAAAGGTTCAGATCCGAAAAATCATAATTTAAAATGTATTCGTACGGCAAAATCACAGAATTGAATGCTTAGTCAAAATGTCATCAGAACAGAATGCATCCATCAACAACCAGTTCGCAATATTTACTTTTGAAAACAATGATCAAAAGCGTAAATAGCCTATTACGACTGGTTATACCTTTATTGCTGGTATTCTGCTGCCAACCAGCGCTCAATAAAAACGAGCAGACTAATTTACAATCGTTCCAAAATAGTTCTGAATTGGCTCAATTTGCGCCGGCTATTCTGGAATCTTCAATTGGAATATTTAATCTAAACCATCGAGAACACCATAAATCACCCGACAAATACTTCCAATATGCATTGATTTCAGATCAACTGCTAATAACTTTAACCCAGCAGCAATTTTCATTTTTTCTCGAAGATATTGACCATTTCTCCAATAAAATTTGGCTGTCTGCGACCGCAAATAGAGCCCCTCCTGCGTCCATTATCTAAATAAGCCGTCTTATCACCAATACAGAACTCTGTATAGAGTGATCCTTATTTAATTAGATAATGGAGTTTTTATGGTAAATCCAAATTTGCACCACGATTGCGTCAAGTCCGATTCGCCACAATCAGAAATCGACTATTCTCCGAAAACATACACTTCTACTGAAAGCATCCTAATAATATTAAAATATTTTTCTATTACGGGAATTATTTTTTTATTGCTTTGGTTTTTTGAATCATATTAGCCTACTAGCTCAAACACATTGTTGTATTTCGATAATTTTAATTGCGGGTGAAGATCTCTCCCGCAAGTAAAATTATATATCGAATTAATGAGAGACTAATCATGTACATTCAAAAAATGTTATTCACAGTAAATACTTTATCAAACTCGGAAATGACGTTTCATTACTTTTTTGTTTTTAAAAGTATTAACATCCAACTCTTTAATCTACTTAACTGAAATTAAACGCATTATTTTGTCGCGACTATCAACGTATAAATAAAACAAAAACTTAGGGCAAAGTGATTTAAATACCAAACAATACAAAATATATAATTTAAGCGAAAATCTTCTTAGGAAGTATCTTTCATATTTTATTCGAAAAAAAAATGTTTTTTGAATATAAATAAATGTTTTTATATATACAAAATTAAATAACGAAATTATTGATTCTTGTATTTTTTAAATAAACTATAATTAATTTTCGTTCATATAAAAATATGAACGAAATATTTTTTGTTACGAAAAAAAATTCATAATTTTGATAATTTATACATTTAATTTTTTTCAATTTTTTTAATTTGAAAATAAATTTTATTTCTATGAAGAAATACTGCTTGACAATAAAAAACACAAAAATTATTTTTGCATTAATAACGTTGAGTTCCGCTGAGAGCGGAAGCGGGGGACCCAACTCATTGGGGCGAATCGCAAACGCGTAGGGCACCTTTCGGCCCGAGCCCGTCAGCTAACCTCGTAAATGTCGAAGGGAGAACTCCATCATGTGTGGGGCCTTCCAGTTTATTCACTGAGCTATTAGGGAGGTTGCCGTCATGTGTTACTTCTTGAGAGAAAAATCGCAAGTTCATCACGACTCAGACACTGTCTGTAAGAAATCCTCAACCCGTTCGCTTTATCCCACAGCTTTGAATAGCACCTCCATTTCTATCACAACAATCAGTCCTCTATCATTCCAAGAATTGAGGCCACTGCACATGCGCAGCGGCGGTCATCCAGACCAATAAATCTACTCTCCCTTCTCTCCCCCGGACATCTCGAATTTTTCAACACTGTAGGCAGCTGTATTCCCGTTGCATCTACACATATTCGTATATTTGACTGATCTTTCATTCACCTTTTTACTTAAATTGGGTGGTGCGTATGGTCTTCAGTTGGATGAATTTTTCTATTCTCGCGTTTCTGATGGCAGGATTGGCTTTCGCAGTCGGGCCACTAGTCGTTTCGCTCGTTCTCGCTCCAAAATCCAAAGGGGGAGCCTTTTCCGAGTCCTATGAATGCGGCATCCCGACCCACGGACGCCAGGCATGGGTCCAGTTCGGACTGACCTTTTATTTCTATGCACTCATCTTTCTCGCGTTCGACGTGGACGTTCTCTACCTGTTCCCGGTTGCCGCCGCATATTCCAAGACTGTCGGCTGGTCTGCGTTCTGGCAGGTCCTCGTCTTCCTCGCCGTACTATTTATCGCGATTTTTTACTTTTCCAGCAAAGGAGTGTTCTCATGGCCCAGACGAATTCGCGTACCCAGTCGGCAGTAAGAGGATTTGAGCCGCCCCTGGTCAATCTCAAGCCTGCGCAACAGGTGTTGGATCTTTGCAGGGCCATGTCGCTGTGGCCCATGACCTTCGGTCTGGCCTGCTGCGCCATTGAAATGATGGCCGCTGGTATGGCCCGCTTCGACATTTCCCGTTTCGGAGCTGAAGTATTCAGGCCATCCCCTCGCCAATCGGATCTGATGATCGTTGCCGGTACCGTGACCCACAAGATGGCCCCGGCCCTGGTCCGTTTGTACGAACAGATGCCCGCACCCAAGTACGTTATCGCCATGGGCAACTGCGCCATCTCCGGCGGCCCTTTTGCAGGCGAACACAACTACAACGTCGTCGAAGGTGTGGACATGCTCATCCCCGTCGACATTTATGTGCCTGGCTGTCCGCCGCGGCCCGAGGGACTTCTGGAAGGGTTGTTCCTGCTCCAGGAAAAGATCACCGGTAAACGCTGGTGGCCCGAGGCGTTGGGAGGGATCGAACCATGAGCGGACATTTTCTCGCCACTCTTCCCCACCTTTTCGCCACCGCTCAAGACCATCAAAAATCCGGCCTGACCTTTTCTGTCCTCGTGGCTCCAGAACATGTCCGTCAGGCAGCCAGCCTTTGCCGGGAAAAAGGATACCATCTCGAAGACGTCAGCGTCAGCGAAGTCCAGGAAGGCACGCTGGTGCTCTACCATTATGACCACTTCGATGCGCCGGGACGGCTCTGCGTCATGACTGTGACCACGACCAATTCCATTGAGACGGTCTCGGACATCCATGCCGGAGCCGATTGGCACGAGCGGGAATGCTTCGATTTCTTCGGCACGGTTTTCACCGGGCATCCGAACCTGCTTCCTCTGCTGCTGCCGCCAGACGTGGAAGTACCTCCGCTCAAGAAAGCCGAGAACAGCAAGGTTGCCTTGGCCACCCTCTTTCCCTGGGCCTCAGCCCCGGCAATCGAGAAGGAGGAGGCATGATGTTCACCAAGGAACAGATAGCCGAGCGAGGATTCTACACGCAGTATTTTGAGCAGGGAAAACAGGAAAACACGCTCATCATGAACATGGGTCCGCAGCATCCATCCACGCATGGAGTGCTGCGCGTCATGCTGGAAATCGACGGCGAATACATTCTGCGCGCCGATCCGGTTCTGGGCTACATCCACCGCATGCACGAAAAAATGGCCGAAGTGAAAACCTACGCCCAGTTCATCACCAACATGGGCCGGGTTGATTACCTCCACGCCCTGGCCTGGAACTGGGCCTTCGTCGGCGCCGTGGAGAAACTGGGCGGTACCCCACCCTCTCACCGCGCGGAATACCTGCGGGTCATCACCTGCGAACTGAACCGCATCTCCTCCCATCTGTTGTGGTGGGGAGCGTACCTGCTGGATCTGGGAGCCTTCACCCCCATCCTGTACGCATTCGACGACCGCGAAGAGCTCCTCGACATCATGCAGGACATGACCGGTTCGCGGCTGACCTACGCCTCCTTCACCTTTGGTGGCGTCGTGGCGGACATGGACGAAGCGCTCAAAGTTCGCATTAAGCGCTTCATCGAGCGCCTGCGCGAACGCCTGCCCATGTACAAATCCCTGGTCACGGACAACTTCATCCTGCTCGGACGCGTGGAAGATATCGGCAACATCTCCAAAGACATGGCGGTACGCTACGGCGTCACAGGTCCGGTTTTGCGCGGCAGCGGCGTAGCCTACGACGTGCGTCGGGCCGAGCCATATTCGGTGTATCCGGAACTGGATTTCATTGTCCCGACGAGTGACCGTACCGACGCGCTGGGACGTTATCTGGTGCGCATGCAGGAACTGGAGCAGAGCCTCTATATTATCGAACAGGCGCTTGTGCAGATTCCCGAAGGCGAAATCCAGGCCAAGATGCCCAAAAAACCAAAAATTCCGGCTGGCGAAGTGTATTTCGCGGTGGAGGGAGCACGAGGAAAAATCGGATGCTACCTGCAAAGCGATGGCGGAGGCAGCCCCTATCGAATCAAACTGCGCGCACCGAGTTTCTCCAATCTGAGTCTTTTCGGCGAATTGAGCCAAGGCACGCTTCTGGCGGACGCCGTGTCCATCCTGGGCAGCCTGGACCTTGTCATCCCGGAGATTGACCGATGATAGACCCGCAACTGCTCCGCATTCTCATTGCCCTGGTTGGCATTCTGGGCTTCGTGGCCCTGAACGCCCTGGCCCTGGTCTACGCCGAACGTAAAATCGCCGGCCATGTCCAACGCCGTCCCGGACCCTACGAAGTCGGCCCCCATGGAATCCTGCAACCTCTGGCCGATGGCCTCAAACTCATGGGCAAACAGCTCACCACGCCGCGTGATGCGGATCCGGTCATCTTCTGGCTGGCCCCGATTCTCTGTTTCATGCCTGTGGCCCTGTGCGTTTTCCCCATCCCCTTCGGTCCAGACCTGATAGCTCTGGACCTCAATCTCGGGATGGTGCTTATCCTGGCCTTCGCGGGCCTGGGCGTTCTATCCATTTGTCTGGCCGGATGGGGTTCCAACAACAAATGGGGCCTTCTTGGCGCAGCCCGAGCCGTGGCCCAAAATGTGGCCTATGAAATCCCGCTGTTGCTGGCCGTCCTCTCCGTAGCCTTCATGACTGGCAGCCTCAATCTGGCGACGATCACAGAAGGTCAAGGCCCATGGCCCTGGCAGTGGAATGTGCTGCTCAACCCGCTCGGATTCATCATCTACTTCATCTGCGCCCTGGCCGAAACCAACCGCGCCCCCTTCGATCTGCCTGAGGCCGAAAGCGAACTGACCGCCGGATTCCACACCGAATACTCGGGCATGGGTTTTGGCCTCTTCTTCATGGCCGAATACGCGAACATGATCGTGGCCTGCTCCGTGGCCACGGTCCTCTTCCTGGGCGGCTGGAACGGCCCTGGTGCTCCCGGCTGGTGGTGGTTTTTGCTCAAGATGTACGCGCTCATCTTCCTGATCATCCAGATCCGTTGGACATATCCGCGCGTACGTTTCGATCAGCTTCTCAATCTGTGCTGGAGATGGCTCGTGCCCTTGGCGCTGCTGAATCTCGTGTACGTCACCATCATCATCAAGCTCCAGGAGGCGTAAGTGTACAGACTTAAAGACATAACAAACGCAGCCAGGGGAATGTGGTCGCTGATCGTAGGCCTGAACATCACCGGCAAGTATTTTCTGAAACCCAACGTGACCATTCACTATCCTCGCCAGGAAGTGACCAATCTGGCCACCTTCCGCGGGCATATCGAACTTGTGCCCGAGGACAGCGATAAGCTTACCCCGCGCTGCATCTCCTGCGGCACATGCGCCAAGGCGTGTCCCTCGAACTGCATCACGGTGAGCAAGAAAAAGGCTCCGGCGCCCACTCCCGAAGAGACCGAGCAAGGCATCAAGCCCAAGGCACCCAAGGACCCGGAGCTCTTTCAACTGGATTTCACCCTCTGCTCGCTGTGTGGACAGTGCGTATCCTCGTGCCCGGCTGATGCCATCCGTTTTTCCCAAAACATCAACCTCGCCGGATTTTCCCGCCAGGACTTTCATTTCGATCTTCTGGCCCGATTGCGCTCCAGAAAATTCACAACCACCAACGAGGCGGACTGATCATGGAAAAACTCGCACTTTTCGCCTACGCCCTCAATCTGGCCATCATTGCCATCGGCGGCTTCGTGGCCGTGACCAATACAAATCTGGTCCGGGCCCTGGTCGGCTTGGTAACAGCCATGTTCGGGGTCGCAGGCATGTACTTCCTGCTGAACGCCCCTTTCGTCGGCCTCATGCAACTGCTCATCTACGTCGGTGCCATCAGCGTCCTCATCTTCTTCGCCATCTTGCTCACCCGGCCTCCCGCTGGAGGCGAGGAGCAGACGCCTTCCACGCGCAGGCCTATGGCCATCCTGGCTGCGGCGGCACCGGTGGCGCTCTTGGGAGTGATTTGTTTCAAGGCCTTCAAGCAGACCGTGGCCGTGCCCGACGAAACCGGCATAATGGAACTAGGCCTGGGGCTGCTGGGCACCTATGGCCTCGCTTTTGAACTCATTTCCGTGGTGCTGCTGGTGGCCATGGCCGGGGCGGTGCTGCTTGGATTCAAACGACGGGAGGAAGCATGAGCTCACTCTTCCTCTTTCATCTGGCGGGGCTCGTGCTGCTTGGATTGGGTTTTTTCGGTCTGGTCCAACGCAAAAACCTCGTGGGCATGCTCATCAGCGTGGAACTGCTCTTGAATGGTGCGGGCCTTTCCATCGTCGCCTCGGCCAAACTGACCGCAGCGGACGATGTTCTCGGACAGCTCTCCTCGCTTTTGATCATGGGACTGGCCGCCGCCGAGGCGACCCTTGTTCTGGCCATCATCCTGGTTGTCCTGCGGCGCTTCGGCTCCGTGGAAACCGATACCATCGCAACGCTGAGGGACTAAATGGAAAACGCAACGCTCCTTCTCCCCCTCATCATCACCGGCCTCGCCCCTTTGGGTATCTGGATATTCCGTAGCACCCCCAACACCCGTGAAGCAGTCTCCTTCATCTCCGCGGCCCTGACCTTCCTCTTCATGCTCTGGATAACACCCGGAGTTCTCCGCGGTGAAATCAACACGTACACACTGTTCACCATCCTGCCCGGCATCACCGTAAAAATCTGCGCCGACGGACTGACCATGATCTTCGGGATCGTGGCAAGCTTCCTGTGGTTTCTGGCCACGAGCTACAACGTCGGTTACATGCGCGGCCTGAATGAACACGCCCAGACCCGCTACTACTTCTGCTTTGCCATCGCCATCTTCGGGGCTGTGGGCGTGGCCATGAGCGCGAACATTTTCACACTCTACCTGTTCTACGAGATCATCTCCATCTTCACGTACCCGCTGGTCGCGCATCATCAGGATGAAGAGGGATTCAGCGGCGCGCGCAAGTACATGGTCTACCTTATGGGTACCTCAAAGCTCTTCCTGCTTCCGGCCATGGTGCTGACCTACGTGCTCTGCGGCACCCTCGATTTCCAACTCGGCGACGTGGTCAAGGGCATCTTCCCCGCCGACGCCGATCCCTTCATGGTGCAGCTGACCTACGTGCTCTATATCGCCGGTCTGGCCAAAGCGGCGCTGATGCCCTTTCACAACTGGCTGCCCTCGGCCATGGTCGCGCCGACTCCGGTTTCGGCCCTCCTGCATGCGGTGGCCGTGGTCAAGGCGGGCGTGTTCTCGGTCAGCCGGATCATCCTGTCCGGATTCGGCCTTGAAACCATGAACAACCTGAACCTGGGCATTCCCACGGCCTATCTGGCCGCATTCACCATCGTGGTGGCGTCCATCATCGCCCTGACCAAGGACGACCTCAAGGCCCGGCTGGCCTATTCCACGGTCAGCCAGCTCTCCTACGTGATCATCGGCGTGACCATGCTCACACCCGACGCAGTCACCGGCGGTCTGGCTCACATCGCGCACCACGCGTTCTCCAAGATCACCCTCTTCTTCGCGGCCGGAGCCATCTATGTGGCCACGCACAACAAGAAGATCAGCCTCATGGGCGGATTCGGGCGCAAGATGCCCATCACCTTCGCCATGTTCTCCCTGGCCGCCCTCTCCATGATCGGCATGCCGCCGGTCTGCGGATTCGTGTCCAAATGGTATCTGATCAACGGGGCCATGCAGGCTCACCAGATCATCATACTCTGCGCGCTTCTCGGCAGCACGATCCTCAATGCCGGATACTTCACGCCAATCATCTACAGGGCTTTCTTCATGGCCCCCGACCCGACGGTGGACTACGACCACTACTCCGAAGCCCCCATGACCATGGTCATTCCCCTGACCATCACGGCCTGCATCAGCGTGCTGCTGGGCTTCTATCCAGAACTCTTCTTCGGTTTCATCAACATTTTCACGGGATTTCGAGGGTAGCCATGGAAACAAGCACGCTTGGCGAACTTCTGGGCAAGGCCCGTCAAAACCTCGGCTTTTGGAAAAAGGTCATGTACGCCATCATGATCCTTCTCGTAGGCCTGAACGTCCTCATTTATCCCCACACTCCCCATTTTCCGGGCGAAGGAAAGCCGGGTTATTGGGCTGTCTTCGCCCTGATCGCCACGGTGCTCATGGTGCGCATCTGTAAAGGTGCGGCCCACACCATTCTGGGCAAAAAGGAGGGCTACTATGACCGCTAGTTTCCTGCATCCTTCAATTCCATTCCTGCTGGCGGCGCTGCTCATTCCGTTCATCAGGACGGACAAATACCGCTGGTTTCTGCCTCTCCCGGCCCTGGTGGCCGTGGGCTCTGTCCTGACCATGTCGGACGGCGTGCACGGGCTGATCAGCTATCTCGGCCAGGTCCTGACCACGGGCCGGGTCGACACCCTGTCCATCGTCTTTGCCCATGTCTTCGCCATCCAGGCGGTCATCGGCTTCATCTACGCCATGCACTTGAAGGACCGGGCCCAGCACGTGTCCGCCAACCTTTACGTGGCCGGCGGCTTCGGCTGCGTTTTTGCCGGGGACTACCTGACCCTGTTCCTCTTTTGGGAACTGATGAGCATCGCCTCGACCATGCTCATCTGGCTCAATCGCGCGCCACGCTCCACGGCCGCGGGCTTCCGCTACTTCCTGTTTCACACCCTGGGCGGCCTTTTGCTCTTGGCTGGAATGCTCATCCGCTACAAGGCCACCGGCAGCTTCGCCTTTGAAGCCATCATCCCGGCCTCGGCCCAATGGTACGACTACCTGATCCTGACCGGATTCTGCGTCAACGCCGCCGTAGTTCCCCTGCACGCATGGCTGCCCGACGCGTACCCCCGGGCGACCATCACCGGCGCGGTCTTCATGTCCGCCTACACCACCAAAACGGCCGTGTATGTTCTCCTGCGCGGATTCTCGGGCTTCGAGGTGCTGGCCATCGGCGGCACCATCATGGCCGTCTATGGCGTCTGTTACGCCACCATCGAGAACAACGCCCGGCGCATTCTGTCCTACCACATCGTCTCCCAGGTCGGATACATGGTCGCCGGCATCGGCATCGCCTCCCAGCTGACCCTGAATGGCGCCTGCGCCCATGCCTACGCACACATCATCTACAAGGGCCTCCTGTTCATGACCACGGGCGCGATCCTCTACGCCACGGGCACCGCCAAACTCTCGGAGCTCGGCGGTCTGGTCCGCCGTCTGCCCTGGGTCTTTGTGCTTTACATGGTCGCGGCCGTGTCCATCTCGGGCATGCCGCTCTTCTCAGGCTTCGTGTCCAAGACCATGGTCATCGCCGGGGCCGCCGAGGCGCACCGCACCTGGCTGGCTCTGGGCCTGGAACTGGCCTCCATTGGAACCTTCCTGTCCGTCGGGCTGAAGCTTCCCTACTTCGCCTTTTACGCCAAGCCGGACGACATGACCCGGCCCATCACTCCCATACCTGCCAACATGTATGTGGCCATGGGCATGGGCGCTGCATTATGCTTCATCATCGGCATCCAGCCCGGCCTGCTCTACTCGCTGCTGCCCTTCAAAGTGGATTATGCGCCCTACACCCCTTGGCATGTGCTGCAGATATCCATTCTGCTCGGCTTCACAGGATTCGGCTTTGCGTTGATGGTCCCCCGGCTTACTCCGGCAGCCAAGCAAAATCTGGACTTCGAATTCTTCTACATCTGGGCCGGTCGGATTTTTCTGATCATCTGCCATTACCCGTTCGCTCTCGTCGATACCTGGTGGAGCGAGGTCTATCGCAGGGTCGGCATATCTGGTCTTCTGAATCGGGCCAGGGAAGCCAACTATTGTGACAAACTCGTGATCGACGGCATTCTGGACGGAAGCGCCATGGGCATGCGCGGCATTGGCCGTCGCACAGCTTCAACAGTCAACGGCAAGCTTCAGGACTATATTGGCGGCACGGTGATTCTGGCATTTGGCATCAGCGCCGTGGTGATGCTTTTCACCCTGCTTCGCTAACTTCGAACTAAGGACAGGTATTATGACTGCATCATCCTTTCCGATCCTCAGCGTGCTCATCTTCTTCCCCCTGGGCGCAACTGCGGTCATCCTGGCGGTGAAGAACGTCGATCTCATCCGCAAACTGACTCTGATCGCGGGTATTGTCGAAATTGCGCTGGCTCTGCCGCTGCTGGACTTCGACCTTTCCTCGGGCGCTTTCCAGTTCGTCGAGAAGGCGTCATGGGTGCCCCAATGGGGCCTGACCTATTCCCTCGGCGTGGACGGCATCAGCCTGCTCATGGTCCTCCTGACCGTGGCCTTGCTGCCCCTGTGCGTACTCTGCTCGTGGAACTACATCTCCAAACGGATCAAAGAATTCCATATCGTTCTCTTGCTCATGACCTCGGCCTGTGTCGGCGTTTTCGTGGCGTTGGACTTCGTGCTTTTCTACCTCTTCTGGGAAGCCATGCTCGTGCCCATGTACCTGCTCATCGCGGTCTGGGGCGGGCCGAACAAGCGCTACGCATCCATCAAATTCTTCCTCTACACGCTTGCCGGTTCCACCCTGCTCCTGGTTGCCATCATCGCCTTCTACGTCGCGGGAGGAACTTTCTCCATCCCGGAACTGATGACCAAGACCTTCAGCCCTGAATTGCAATTCTGGACCTTTTTGGCCATGGCGCTGGCCTTCGCCATCAAGTGCCCCATGTTCCCCTTCCACACATGGCTTCCGGCCGCACACGTGGAAGCGCCCACGGCCGGTTCCGTGCTGCTGGCCTCGGTGCTGCTCAAGATGGGCACCTACGGCTTTCTGCGTTTTTGCATACCGCTGGCCCCGAATGCCTGCGTGACCTTCGCCCCGCTCATGATCACGCTGTCCATCGCCTCCATTCTCTATGGCGGCGTCATCGCTTTGGGCCAGAAGGACATGAAAAAGCTCATCGCCTACTCCTCCGTGGGACACATGGGCTTTGTCACCCTGGGCATCTTCCTCTTCAGCCAGCGTGGAGTGGAAGGGGCCATCATGCAGATGCTCAACCACGGCATCACCACCGGCGGACTCTTCATGCTCGTGGGCGCCGCCTATGAACGCAGTCACAGTCGCGAGATCACGGACAACATGGGCCTTGGCAAATTCCTGCCGGCCTACATGTTCTTCTTCGGACTTTTCGCCCTCTCATCACTCGGGTTTCCGGGCACCAACTCCTTTGTGGGTGAGGCCCTGGTTCTCGTAGGCGCTTTTCAGGACAGCCTCCTGGTTGGCGGTCTGGCCATTCCGGGCGCCATGCTGGCCGCCGCCTACATGCTTCGCCTCCTGCAGAAACTGGCCTGGGGCCAGCCAAGCTGCGGGGCGAAGTTCGCTGACTTAAGCCGGAGGGAATGGATCTACCTGACTCCACTGGCGGTCTTTGTCTTCTATATCGGCCTGGCTCCGACCTTGACGCTGAGTGTCATGGATCCGTCCATTGACAACCTGCTCAAAGAGTTCACGGCCAAGACCACGGCCATCGCAAAGCACGACGCGCCCGCCGGTCTGACTCAATACCTGGCACTCATCGGCAAGGAGGCACGTCCATGATGCTCACGCTTCTACCTGAAGCCCTGTTGCTTGGGCTCATTGTCATCCTTTTTATCCAGGTCATAGCAAGGCCGGGCCAGGATTTGGCAGCCAAGTGGCTGCCCTGGGCCTGTCTTGGACTTCTCGCCGCAACGGGAACAAGTCTCGGCCAAACGGGCCTGTTGTTCGGCAATACATACCAGACCGATGCGCTTTCGCAATTCATCAAGCTGGCCGTGGCCGCAGGGCTGTTCATGGCCGTGGCCAATGCGAAAGGCCAGGCCACCCTCAAAGAACCCATGCGCACGGACTATTATCTCCTGCTGTGCATATCCGCCTGGGGGCTCATGCTGCTGGCCAGCTCCGTGGAATTGATGACAATCTACATCGCACTGGAGATATCCTCCTACGCCCTCTACGCCCTGGTCCCCCTGCGGGCCGGAGACAAGCAGGCGGCAGAGGCCGGGATCAAGTATGTGCTCTTTGGTGCGGCCGCCACGGCGGTGTCCCTGTATGGTTTTGCGTATATCACCGCCGCCCAGCACACCACGTTCCTTGCTGAACTGACCACCAGGGAATGGGATTTCGCGACCAATCCCGGCGCGCTCATCGGTCTTCTCATGTTCCTGGCCGGGTTCATGTACAAATTGGCCCTGTTTCCTTTCCACTTCTGGTGTCCAGACGTGTACCAGGGCGCAAGCAACGAGACAGCCGCATACGCCGCGACCCTGCCCAAGCTCGGAGCCGTGGTCATCTTGGTCCGGTTGGCCTCCCTGTTGGTACCCGGACAACCGGGCATGACCATCCTGGCCATCCTCGCCGCCGTATCCATGACCTTTGGAAACCTGTCGGCCCTTGTCCAGGATGACGTGAAACGCATGCTCGGCTATTCCTCCATCGCCCATGCCGGATACGTCGTCATCGGTCTGGTCGCGGGTACGGCGGCAGGACTGGCCTCGGCAACGTTTTATGCACTAGTTTATGTCCTCATGAACCTGACATGCTTCTGGGTGGTCTGCCACCTGTCCAGGGATGGCCGGAACATGCTGTACTCGGACCTGGACGGGCTGCATCAACGCAGCCCGGTCTTGGCGTTCGTTTTGGCCGTGGCCGCCTTTTCGCTGGTCGGCTTGCCGCCAACGGCCGGATTCATGGGCAAGCTCTTCCTGCTGACCTCGGCCTGGGGACACGGCTATGACTGGCTGGTCATCATCGCGGCGTTGAACACCGCCATCTCCATCTACTTTTATCTCAGTCTGGTGCGTCACGCGTACACCCACGAAGCGCCGCCCACGCCCACTCCGGCCAAGGAAGGCGGCCTGGTTCTGGGCACGATATTCGCGGCCATAATCCTGTTGCTCGGTATTCTCCCGACCCCTGTTTACGAATTGGCCATGCAGGCAGGCAAAGCACTGATGCCTTAGCAAGGCAGAAGTTCTTATGATGACAATCCTGATGGACTAAACTTCATGTTTAAACATTAAATTGAGCGTTTATTTTCAAAAAATCATGTCTTTGTATTTAAAAGGAGATATTATGTTTGGAATCGGTGTTCAAGAAATGCTTGTAGTGCTTGTAATTGCACTTATTGTATTCGGAGGAAAAAACCTTCCACAGATCGGATCTAATATGGGAAGAGCTATTATAAATTTCAAAAAAGGCATAAGCGATGCATCATCGAACGAGGAAAAGCCAGCTGATATTGTAGAAAAAACGAACAAAATGAAAAATTAATAATATAATTTGTTTTTGTTATTATTCGTAACGATAATGCAAAATATAGTGGCGAAATAATTTTATTATAAAATTATTCAAAATTGCTCATATCGATTTAGTGACGCTTTTTGAATAATTTATTAAACAGTAATTTACTTATGATTTTTTTTAAACACGATTTTTACATGGGACACCAGGTCTTTTGATTGGTTTAGCAACCCCAAACAAAATGTAAAGGCCTTACAGTCCACTGACTGTAAGGCCTGATTTCCGGCGCGATGAAAAGATTTGCCATGATAAACACCAACCATGGATGTTGAGGACATCCGATTATTTTTCTGTGCAAAACTGGTATTTTTTGCCAATTTGTCATTGTAGCAAAAAAATACCCCGGATCTCTCTATCAGGTTCTGACAAACGCTCCGCGAGAACCGTTGAAATCGATGGATTACCACCCATGATTTTCAGTATTTCACACCTCGTCACCCGTCGCCATCACTTGTGTCTGGCCCTCTCCTGGTTGTTGTCCTTTCCGTTTCTGCTCCAATTGCCTTATGTCCAAACCGTGGACAATGTGGACTATTTCACCATCGAAGACGATCCTGATGTCGCCTTTTACAAAACCATCAAGGACACCTTCGGGGACGATGAGTTCTTTGTGATCGCTTTTTCCAGCCCGGAGATGTTCACGCCTCCCGTCTTGCGCATGATTGCAACCATCACGAAAGAACTGGAAGCCATTCCAGAAGTCGAGGAAGTGCAGAGCCTCGCCAATGTGGATTACATTCACGGCGCCGAGGAATATTTCGAGGTGCGGCCTTTTCTCGAACACATCCCCGATAATGACACTGAATTGAAAGTCCTCAGGCAACAGGCCGTGAGCAATCCCCTGTATGTCGGCAACCTCATCTCAGCGGATGGGAACACCGCGGCCATCGTGGTCTCTCCCAAAACGCACGGGACCGAGGACGTAAGCTTTCGCAAGCGTCTTTTGGAGCAAACCAAGACGGTGCTGCACATTCACAAGGACTTTGTCGATCAATTCCATCTGGCCGGTTGGACAATGACCAATTTCAGCCTCAGCCAGTTCATGAACTCGGATGTGGCCACGTTCATTCCCTTGACGTACCTGTTCATCATCCTGACCATCTGGCTGACCTTTCGCAACCAGCGCCTGACGCTGCTGGCCCTGGTCAACATTTCCATCTGCACCGGCACGACGATGGGGCTGTTCCCTTTGCTTGGCACCACCCTGAACAACGTGACCGCAATCGTCCCACCCCTGGTCATGGCCCTGGCACTCACCGACACTGTCCACATTTTCTCCCACCTGGAAAAAAACCTGCTTGCTCAAACCCAAAGTCCCGCCGAAGCATTGCAGGCTGTTCTGAAACGGGTGCTCGTCCCTTGTTTCCTGACCAGCCTGACGACCGCAGTGGGCTTTGTGTCCCTTGTTGTGAGTGATATTCCGCCAATCAAGGAATTTGGCTATGTGGCTTCGCTGGGAATGGTCTTCGAGTTCTTTTTCTCCTTCATGCTGCTGCCGCCCCTGCTGCTCCTGTGCAAGCCCGAAAAAATCTTCATACATGACAGCCAGGGGCAGAGTTTGAACGCTTTTCTGAAAGGTCTCTCAAATTTTGTGCACAGCTATCCACGGCGTATTTCCATAGTTACCGCATTGTTGCTCTTGGGTGCACTGGGGGCCGCATCCACGATTAAAGTGGAAACCAACCTCCTTGAATACTTCAAACCTTCCAGTTCACTTCGGCGTGAATTGGAACACGTTGAATCGCGACTGAGCGGCGTGGGCACTGTGGACGTATCCCTCAAAACCCAGGAACGGGACGCTTTCCGCGACCCGGCGAATCTCGCCGTTATCGAACGCGTGCAATCATTTGCCAAGACCCTGCCAAGCGTGGACAGGTCCATATCCGTTGTGGATTTTTTGAAGGACATGAACAAATCCTTTCATGATGAAAATCAGGAATTCTACCGCATCCCCGACAGCCGGGAACTGATCTCCCAATACCTGCTGCTCTATGACTCCGATGATCTGAATGATTTTGTCACCACGGATTTCAACCATGCCCGGATTTTGATCCGCATTTCCGAACACAATTCCGCAGGCCAAGCCAGAATCATCACAGCACTGCGAACTTTCATCGAACAAAACGAAAACAATGGCCTGCAGATTAGGGTCACTGGCAGGGCCGTCCAGGATGTGAACACCATCGACGCCCTGGTCCAGGGGCAGATACAGAGCCTGACAATGGCCGCAGGGGTGATTTCGCTGATCATGTTTCTCGCTATGCGTTCGCTTGCCATAGGTTTTCTGAGCCTTATCCCGAACATGGTTCCAATTATCTTGAACTTTGGGATAATGGGCGCCTTGGGAATCCCTTTAAATACATCCACCGCCCTGATTTCCGTGATCGGCCTGGGTATCGCTGTGGATGACACCATTCATTTCCTCACCGAGTACAACCTGAGACGTGCCGAGAAAATGCCAATCGCAGAAACATTGAGACGCGTCACCATGGACAAAGGCCTGGGTATTTGTTCATCCTCGGTAATCCTCTTCATCGGATTCAGCGTGCTCATGTTCAGCAATTTCGTGCCGACCATGAGCTTCGGGTTTTTAAGTGCGGCGATCATGATAACGGCCTGGATTGGGGATATGATCGTCCTCCCGGCGGTGGTGCTGTCGTTTTGCAATAAAAAAGGATAGCAGGCCACTCCCAAATGGCGATTTGCTTTGTCACTGCCAAAAATCCATACTGTTTATAGTATGCTGCTTGTTTGAAATCTGGACTGAACGAATTCGGCCATTCTAGCTAAGTTACGAGAAATGGAAGCAATCCAAAATGGCAATGCAGCGCTAAATCGGCAATACTTGACTGTTTTCATTTTGAATCGATTATGAAATCTTTTTTCATAGTTCGACCTGCTTTCCCAATTCAATTACGCGTTCGGGAGGAATATTGAAGAACGATGTGGCGTTCCAGGCGTTGCGCGACATAAAGGCGAAGAGCACCTTCCTCCATCGGGCCATGGGAGCATCCCCAGTGGCCAGAAGTGTCTCACGGCCAAGGAAGAATGAGACGGAGTACACATCCACAGGCAGTCCTTTTTCTGTGACAAGTCCCAGAACATTCGGAACGTGCGGAGATTCCATATAGCCATAACGGGCGACAACCCTATGGAAGCCCTGACCCAGATCCTCGATGGTCATTCTATCTTCTGGGGATACAAACGGAGATTCGTCCGCCAAAATGGAAAGCATCACAATGCATTCATGCAGTGCTTCATTGTGTTTAAAGTAATGCAGCAACGTATGCGGCACGCCCTCAGGCGAGATGGACATGAACACCGCGGTTCCAGAGATGCGATTAGGATTGTACTCGGCAATATCGCTTAAAAAGATAAGAATTGGTATGCGCATATGACCGTAATATTTGGCCAGTATGGCTCGCCCGTCGCGCCAAGTGACCATTACAAGCAGAATGGCCAGTGCCAGACTCAAAGTGAACCAGCCACCGTCCACGACCTTTAAGAGGTTCGCGCTGAGAAATGCGACGTCAAAAAATAAAAAAAGCATCAGAAGCGGTAGCGCCTTCCAGATTGTCCACCTCCATTTGATGCGCGACACTTCAAAATAGAGAATGGATGTGATCGCCATGGTGGCGGTGACGGCGATGCCGTATGCGGCCGCAAGTCTGCTCGATTCTTGAAAGACAAGTACCAATCCGATGCAAGCCAGCATAAGCATCCAATTGATAGTGGGCAGGTAGATTTGACCTTTGGCGTGACATGATGTGTGTACGATACGCATACGCGGCGTGAAACCAAGCTGCATAGCCTGCTGCGTCAATGAATAGACTCCGGAGATCATGGCCTGAGAGGCTATGATGGTGGCCGCCGTGGACAGGATGACCATCGGATACAGCATACTCTTGGGTACGAGGGCGTAGAAGGGAGTGAAGGCCATTTCAGGGTGATCCAGGAGGAGCGCCCCCTGCCCGAAGTAGTTGAGCACAAGCCCCGGCAGCACTACGCAGTACCAAGAAATTCGTATGGGAAGACGACCGAAATGTCCCATGTCCGCGTAGAGTGCTTCGCCTCCTGTGATGCACAGGACCACAGACCCGAGCACCACAATTCCATGCAAGTGATTAATGGAAAAAAAACGCACAGCCCAGACAGGATTGAGCGCAGAGAGGATCATTGGCTCGGAGATTATTTCCTTGAAGCCAAGGCACCCGATCACCAGAAACCATAAAATCATCACCGGACCGAACACCCGGCCGATGGCAGCCGTGCCGTGCTTCTGGGATATGAAGAGTCCAAACATCACCACGCAGGTCATGGGTGCGACATAATCTTCGGCTGCGGCTGTCGCCACCTCCAGTCCTTCAATGGCGGAAAGCACAGAGATGGCAGGAGTTATTACACCGTCGCTGTAAAGAAGAGCGGCCCCGAAAGCAGCCATGAGCAACGTAATCTGCCAGTAGCCTCCAGCGCTCGCAGGACTGGAACGCAGCATTGCCAGCAAGGCAAATATCCCCCCCTCGCCCTTGTTGTCGGCACGCAGGATGAAAACCACGTACTTGAGGCTGACCACGATCATGAGCGACCAGAAAACCATGGACAGCACACCAAGAACGTTGGTCTGCGTGACGTCAACAGCATGTATGCCGTGGAAACATTCCTTGATTGTATAAAGGGGACTTGTGCCAATGTCGCCATAGACGATCCCTAAAGCGGCAAGAGCAAGCGAAGCGGTTTGGGATTTTGTTGAGATTGAACCTGTGTCGCGATGAACAACAGATTCGAAGCACTCTTTTAAAGCGCTACAATGCATAAAGCAGACCTCCAAATAGCGTCAGACATGCGGGGACGGGAAGGCCCCATTCTGATGGAGGTCTCCCTTCGACGTTTACGAGGTTAGCTGACGGGCTCGGGCCGAAAGGTGCCCTACGCGTTTGCGATTCGCCCCAATGAATTGGGTCCCCCGCTTCCGCCATCGGCGGAACTCAACGATTCGGTGCAAATTTACGTCTAGGGATTATTGAAGTCAATTCCCCACAGTTATCCCGGAAGGACCATCTTGATTATTCCGAAAACTTTGTAGGCAACACGCGTTGAAATTGACTACTAAGTTACCTACAAACCATGCATCCAGCGCCAAATAAATTGGCGCCAGCATAGCTTCGAAAAAAAAAAGAATGAAAAATAGAGCCATTGCGAATAGTGCAATGTGGAGCGACATTTGCTAAACAAAAAAATAATATAATCACTCACAAATTTTAACAGACAAAAACGAGAGGCGCACATGGATATCATGCACAACGCACAGGCCATCATGGACTACATCAACACGGCCATCAGCGGCGACGGACTCAAGCTCGATGAAAACGGAGTGGCATCCCTCACCATTGAAGATGACATCGTCTGCCTCTTCTGTGTGCTCGAGGCTGAAAAGATGCTGGTTGTCACCCTCTACCTCGGCCGCATAAATCAGTCAGACTCCAATCTGCTGTATGAGATGATGTGCGGGAATTACATGGGGGCCTACACCGCCGGCGGCACCCTCGGCATTGACTCGGAAGAGGGGCTGGTCGCCCTGCACCAGCATTTCCCCCTGCCTGTGGACGAGCCGGCCTGGATCGAGGAACCTCTGTCCGCCCTCATCGGCGCGGCCCGTTACTGGCGGGACAAGCTCTCCGCATCTGTATCAGGAGTTGGCGAGACAGCCCACGTGTCCGCGGCCGAAGCGATGCTTCGCGTTTGATCCATCGGCCAAGCTGGCGTGAACAGAAAGGAGCTTAGTATGTCACATTTTGTCGTTGGATCCCAGACCCAACCCATCAATCAGGGCCCTGATCAGCTACAGCAAACCGGCCAGGGCGTGCCGCAAGCCGCACATGCCCCCCAAGGCGTCCAGCCGGCCCAGATCGCCCAGACACAGCAGCAGGGACGCCAGGTCACCGGACAGCAGCCCTTGAGATCCCTTGGCCCCACCATATCAACCTCGACCCAGGCGCTACAGCAAGCAACCGCGCAATGGCAGCGCACCCTGCCCCCTCAGGGCAGCATGCCGAAAACCATTGGCGTGACCATCCCCCCCAGCGGACAGACCGTTCAGCTTGACGGCAAGATGGTCGAGCATGAAATCAACGCCCTGCCCAAAAATCAACGCCGGGACGCGGTGCGCGACATGCCGCGTGTCCTGCAGGAACGGGTCGACAGCGGGCACCGGGTCTGGGCGGGCGTGAGCAACGGCACGCTCCAGGGGCCGGCCAGCATGGAAGACGTGCGCGACCTCATGACCTTTCTCCTGGCCAAGGGCATGGAGAAAGGCGACGGTTTCAGCGAAGGCGCATTCAATATTTCCGACCCCAACCATCGCCTGCGCGATTTTCTGGATTCCAGCCCCGAAGTCTATCAGCGGCCTTCATCTCACATAGAGGGCTTCCAGCAGGCCCCCGGAGGCAGCCATCGCGGCATAGACGTGCGCGGCAACGTGACGCTGCCCTACGGCAAGGCCACCCTGCTCTATGGCGGCATCAACGCCGGAGTGCAAGGCATGGGCGAAGACCGTCTCTTTCTCAAGACCGAGGAGCACGGCTGCCGCCTGTCCTCGCGCTGGACACCCAACCGCGATCCGAACATGCGCCCCGACAGGCCTGCGCGTTTTGGCGACATCGGCCAGTTTCTGGGCCATGCCACGGGCTTTTTCCGCACCGTGCTGCGTGGCATTTCCGGGGGCCTCCTGTTTCCCAATGCCAAGGATTCCCGCAAGGAACGCATCCCCGGCGACGTGGCCAAGGATTTCAAGGCCATCCTGAAAGGCCTGGACAGGTCGGGGAAAGCAGAAATCGCCGGCATCCTGCGCCAAAATGACCCTCTGGCCACTTCCCAGGGTATTCGAGTCATGGTCGCCAATCTGAACGAGGCCCTGGCCAGGCAGGATCTGGACCAGCCCACGCGCGAAACCATGCAACGCCTGAGCAACGAACTGAGCACGCGTTTCGATCACCTCGACGTGCGCATCGGCAACGAAATCGTATTGAGCCAGGACGAACTGGCAGGACCAGCCCCGCAACAGGCCATCAACGGAGCCATGCGCGCGGCGGTGAATTCCCTGTTGACAATACCCGACCGGGATCATTTCACTCCGGACAAGGTCGAGTCCTTTGTCCAGCAGCTCGGCAAGATCGGAACTCGACTGGATCGGGCCGGAGGCGGAGATGAAACCAGCGCCATGATCAGAACGGCCCTGGAGCAGGTTACCGCGAGCCTCACTCCCGACCAGCGTGCGCAATTGCGGGATCTTCTGACCGCACCCCAATGCAGGGAGGCCATGGCCGCAATCAACGATGTCATGGCCTTTGGTGGAGAGAATCTCGGCCCCATGAACCCAACCGCCCGCAACTCCGCCTCGCAGATCGCCCATAAAATCAACCACGCCTATCTAGGACTATGCGGTCAAGTAGGGTTGCCCGATGAAAATCTTCCCCGAGCGACCCAACAGGCCATGATTCTGATCAAACCAATCCTGATCAGGGCCGGTAGCGACGCGTTTCTGAGCACCGCGCAAACAAGCGCAAACCAGGAGCATGCCCGGCAAATCCTGCAAGGCGGGCAACAAGTCGGACTGATGCGCCTTGATACAATACGCCCACTCATCGGCCAGGGTATTGTCGCCCTGGGCGACCACATGCAGGGCATTGCGCGCGGCCAGGTCGATCACGAACAGATCAGCCGATTCTTCGCCACGGAACTGGGCCATGACGTCCGCACGCCACGAAAAGGCGAGCCGGCCGGACTGGATGAACAGTTCGTGAAGGATTTTTTCCGAAACAGCATCTCGGTCAACGGTCAACGCTTCGGGGGTCAGGGCACCGGCATTTCCGAAACTGCCAAGCGTGAGGCCCTCCAGGCCTTCATCGACGCAGCAGGAGGGTTGTCCACGGCTCAGCAGATCGCCCGCGTGGCTCACCAGGGCCTCATGGGCATGATGAGCCAGGCTTGCATGAGGGATCCGGGCCTGAGCCCGCTGTTCATGGACTTCAGCATGCATGGGGGCAATGTGCAAAACGCGGTTTCTCCGGACACCGGCCAGCCTGCATCAATGATGCTCTCCGTAATAACCCATGGCGACAGCGTGGCCGTGCACTGCGAAACCAATACGCAAAAAGTCAACGACGTTGACGGAAATGAGCAGGTTGGGAGCAACCTGTCCCTCGACTTCACGATTCAGGGTGCCGGCAGCGACGATCCTGTGGTCAGACTCGACGACTGGGACGCACTCTTCAGCTCCTGTCCGAACTGATCGGGCCCATCAGACTCCTCGGAAAGTCCCGCTTTGCCGGGACTTTCCGATTTTATCAAGGAAAGCTGCTTGATCCCCGGCCCCAGGTTGCCGTAGACAGCCCCGTAGTCAGGACGCACTCCATAGACCCGTTCGTTCAAGCGCATTTCGCTCATGTCACATGCAACCCAGGAAACAGACATGCCCCTGCCCTCTCTGTCCAAGACAACCGTGTCTGTCGCCACGAGTCAAAAATCACCCTGGCCGCGACTTTTCGGATTTGCCGCTGTCCTTCTGCTGAGCGCGGTCTTCATCCTGATGACAGGGAGCTTTGTGCGTGCGTGGGCCGAGCAGTCCGCTGACGCATCCACCAATCCCCAGAAAAAATGGCGCGTCATCTATGTCGAGGGAGGCCCTTACACCGACTACCAGCAGATATTCGCCGGCACAGTGCATGGACTGGCCAAGCTGGGGCTCATCGCGAACGGCGACGTCCCCGTACCCGCAAACTCCGAAAGCACGCGGGAAATGTGGGATTGGCTGTGCGCCAACGCCGGCGGCGACAGGCTGGAATTCCTGGCCGACGGCTACTACAGCGCCAACTGGGACGAAAAGCTGCGCGCGTCCTACAAGGCCGACATCCTGCGCCGCATCCACGAGCGCGGTGATGTGGACATCATCTTGGCCTTTGGGACATGGGCCGGGCAGGACATGGCCACAGGCGAACACTCGGTGCCGACCTTCTCCATGTCCGTGACCGACGCCGTAGACGCCGGCATCGTCGCTTCGGCCGAAGATTCGGGGCTGGACCACGTCCACGCCCAGGTCGAACCGGGGCGCTACGAACGGCAGGTGGCCATTTTCCACGACGTGTTCAAGTTCCGGCGCATGGGCGTGGTCTACGAGGACACCCCCGACGGCCGCAGTTCCAGCGGGATTCCCGCCGTGGAGAAAGCCGCGCGGGAACTGGGCATCGAACTGGTATCCTGTACCACCACGCTGAACCTCCCGGATCTGGACCAGTCCTTTGAAAACCTGCGGAGCTGCGTGGAGAGCCTGAGCACACGGTGCGACGCCATCTACCTGACCGTCAACACGGGCATGCAAGGCCACCGCATCAGAGAACTGCTGCAGCCCATCATCGCCGCCGGCATCCCCTCCTTTTCCCAAAGCGGGCCAGGCGAGACCAGACTCGGCGTGCTCATGAGCCTGGCCCAGACGAACTTCGACGACGTGGGGCTCTTTGAGGCCAATGCCGTGGCCAAAGTTCTTGACGGCACCAAGCCGCGCGATGTGAACCAGATCTTCGAAGGCCCGCTGGGTCTGGCCATCAATCTGAAGATGGCCATGCTCATCGGCTGGAATCCGCCCTTCGAAATCCTGGCCGCCGTCGACGAAATCCATCAGCAGATCCCTGACCTGGCCCGATGAGCACAGCCCCCGGTCCCAGACCCGGCTCCATCGCACAACGTCGGAGTCGGCTGCCATTTTTGCTCGGCGGCCTGGCCGCGCTGCTGTGCGCCCAAGTGCTATACGGCGTGCTGGTCCTCTCGGCCTTGCACAAACAATACGTCAAACCCATGCTGGCCGTGCAGGCCCTGACATGCGAAGAGCTGGGACACCGCCTCGGACTCATGACCCGCCTGGGCAAGACACCGGAGCGCGTCCAGCGCCTCGGCCAGATTCTGACCGCCTATAAGGATACGGCCTCGGACACCCTGCTCGTTCTGGGGGCCGGCGGTCGAGTACTGGAAGGATGGGGACGCCCCCGAAACAGCGTTTTCCATCTTCCGGCGGAACATGACACCGTGCGCGGCGACATCGTCGAATTCTCAAAAGACGGAAGCCTCTGGCTGGCCAGTCCACTGAAAGACCGTGAAGGACGCGCCGTGGGTCACGTAGTCCTGGGCATGGATGACCAGCGGCGCTCGGAACAGGTCTGGAGTGTGCTGCGGGACAATGTCCGCCTCCTGGGCGGCATTACCGCTGCGGCGGCCCTGCTCCTGACCGTCCTGGCCCTGACGGTTCGGACTGCGCCCTTGCCGGGAGGCGCCTTCCCGAAAAAACGCATCTACGCGAGCCTCGTCCTGCCTCTGGTGGCGGGGCAGCTCCTTTTCGCCGCAGCCATGCTGGCCCCGCTGCGAGACATGAACGAGAGCCACCTGGACAACGTTGCGGAACAGCTGGGACGACATCTTGGAGGTGAACTCGATCACCTGCTGGACCTGGGCCTGAGCCTGAACCAGCTTCCCCCTATCACGGAGCACCTGGCAAGCCTGCAGCGACTTCTGCCCGAAGCCCAGGGGCTGGCCATCCTCAACGCGGACAAAACCCGCCTCCATGCGGCCGATGCCCGGGGCGGCATGAATGACGCGGACTGGCTGCGCGTGGAAGAAACAGCCCTGACCACCGACGTCCCCTTCAAGGCGGGCGTTGTGCGCGTGCTCATGTCCTCGAAATCCGTGGCCGCGAACATCAGGGCCATCACGCTGGACACCCTGACCATGACCGTGGTCGCCATTCTCTTCCTGATGGAGCTGGTCAACCTTCTGGTCATGCGCGAAGAGCGTCGAAGACTCGATGACCCCAGGCCCCTGTCCACCTCGGCCGGGTTCATGCGTCCCATCATCTTCGTCTGCATGTTCGCCATCGACCTGTCCTTGTCCTTCGTGCCCCTGCGCCTTGGGGAACTCAGCCCGGATCTGCTGGGCTTGCCTCCGGACGTGGTCATGAGCCTGCCCGTCTCTTTTGAGATGTTCATGGTCGGACTGGCCATCATGCTCGGCGGTTTCTGGAGCGAGCGTTCGGGCTGGCGGCCTTTGCTGCTCACAGGCGTATCCTTGGTCACTCTGGGCAATCTGGCCAGCGGCCTGAGCGCGGATCCCTTTCTCTACATCGCTTCGCGCGGCTTGGCCGGATCCGGATACGGTCTGCTCAATCTCTCCGCCCAACTCTTTGTCCTGGCCCACTCCCGCCCGGACCAGCGGGCCGGCAACCTGGCCGCAGTCTTCGCCGGGCTCTTTGCCGGAGCCCTGTGCGGCAGCGCCAGCGGCGGCCTCATCGCCGACCGCCTGGGGTATGCGGGGGCCTTCCAGGTTGCGGCCGCCCTCATGTTTCTGACCGGCATCGTCCTCTGGCGCACCCTGCCCCGGGAGCACGCTCCCCAGCGCAAGGGCCCAGCCCTGACGCATTCCGGGCCGGGACTGCGCGAGACCCTCTCCTTCATCACCGATCCGCGCATGGCCGCGCTGCTGTTCCTCAACATCGTACCTGGCGCGTTCGTCACCGTGTGCCTCTTCCAGTTCTTCGTGCCCGTGTCCCTGAACCAGGGCGGGGCCAGTCCGGCCGACATCGGCCGCGTGACCATGATCTTCCCCCTGGTCATCGTCTATCTCGGCCCTCTTTTCGGTCGCATCGTGGACCGTTCGGACCGCAAATACCGTCACCTGGCCCTGGCCGGGCTCGTCGCAGCCGTGAGCGTAGGGGCTCTCATGGCTTTGGACGGCATCGCCGCCGCGACCCTCGCTGTCACGCTGCTCGGCCTGTCCAACGCCATCCTTTCCAACGCCCAGGGCGCCTACGCCTTGGAATTGCCCGCCACGGAGCGCTACGGCGCGGCCCGGGCCATGGGCTTATACAACGTCGTCGAACGGCTCGGACAGGTCTTGGGGCCCGTGAGCCTCGGTATCATCATTGCCGTCTGGGGCCGCAACGCGGGCCTGGGCGTCATGGCCATTGGACTGGCCGCCATGAGCCTGGCCTTCGCCGTGGCCAGCCGTCATCAGCCGTCAAGGAACGCGGAACTGGGCGCACGGCCATGAACGAACTTATCTCCCTTCCCCTGATGGCCCCGCTGTGGGCCAAGCTCCCGCACCTGCCCCCCCTGCTGCGCCAGTGGGGCGATGCCCCGCTGGGCCAGATCGCAGCCAGCTTTGCAGAAAACCCGTCCGGCCAAGCTGGGCAGCAAACCGTCTCCAGCGCCCTGCTCGCGGCGGCGCGATCCATGACCGCTCCGGTGCTCGGCGACGCGGCTGCAGGAGCTCTGGCCCAGCGGCTTTCAGCCAACTCGTCGATACTGGCCGCCAATTACCACGGGGTGGAGTGCTTTCCGGAGATGGTCCAGGCCATCCATTTCTTCGCACTGGGGGATCTCGCTTCCGAGCCGGTGGAAGCAGATATCGGACCGGTCGTTCCTGTCCTGTCCTGCTCCAGCGTTTCCCTGCAGAGCCAGACCTACCCACGGGGACTCATGCTCTCGCGCCGGGACGCCGAGGGTATAGCACACGTACACCTGCCCTTCTTTCCCAGTGCCCTGCAGGACGTGATGGCCAGCCGTTCACCCGCCCTGACGATGAAGCAGCTGCGCGCCATGCGCGCCCTGTGGCTGCATAAAGGGCGACCTCCGCTGCTGCACTGGGAGCGTGAAGCCGTGGACGCCATCATGGACGGGCACGTACTGCGCCCCGACGTGCTGGACCAGCCTACGTTCAGCGCACAGGTCGCCAGCGTGAACGCATCGCTATGCGCAGAGCGCTACAGCCAGGCCAGGCACGCCAAGGTGATCTATCTGGAGATGGAAGCCCTGGTGACAAGGCTGCTCGGGCAGGATCTGGAGGATGAGGGATCGGTGATGCACCGGATTCTTTTCGACCCGCAGGTACGCACCCTGATTCTCGGCACGCTGGCCGGGGTGCGCGGATGCTGGCGAACCGAGGCCATCAACGGTCTGGCCCTTGGGCGCACGGGCAGGGCCGGCACGGTTTTCTTCTGGATGGCCGACGAAAAAGGCCGACGCTGCCCCCTGCGTCTGTGCGCGACGCCTTCGGGCAAAGCCGGCCTCGGATTCGGGGACACGTGCATTCCCCTGCGGCCTGCGGCCCTGCGCGACGCCCTGGCCGCCGGAAGCATCGTGCCGAGCCTTTTCACTTCGTACATGAGCCTGACCCTGGACCATGGGCTGCGCTGCTTCGGAGGCATCTTTCTGGCGGAATACCTCCCGGCCATGATCCGGGGCGTGGCGTCGGCCATGGAGGTAGCCGGGTCGCCCCTGCGCGTCCACCTCCCAGATCGGTGCCTGGCGGCTCTGCCCCTGACCGTGCAGATCGAGGACATGGGCCTCCGCCCGGCCGGCAGCGTGGAACTGGCCGCCGCCGGAGGCCTCACCCGCGCGCATCTGAACCGCATCTCGCAGCTGACCCTGGCCGATGTCCTGCCCCTGAGCCTGGCCTCATGGTATCAGGACTACATCCCCTTCGGGGAACGTACACCAGGCTGGGAGTCAGCCCTGGAACGCTTCGCCTCGCGCTGGAACGGGGTGACAGTGAAGCCCCAATCCTGATCGTCCCAGAACCTTTTTAGTTTCTGCGGGTAAAGCAGAGCATGGTGATGTCGTCGGACTGGGCTGCATTCCCGCGATGAGCCTCAATGGCCTCGTACACATGCCGCAGGATCTTTTCCGGGGTGTCGCCGGCGTGCGCTGCGAGCAATGCTTCGACACGATCCTCCCCGAACAGACGCCGCTCCTCATCCATGGCCTCGGACACTCCGTCGGAGTACAACAAACAGGTCTCCCCCGCGCCCAGCACAGTCCGGTGCAGTTCATAGGGGAGGCCGCCCATGGCGCCCACCACGGGCCCGCTCATGCCCTCGATGGCGCGCACGGATCCGTCCTGGCCTGTGACCAGAGGCTGGCAGTGCCCGCCGTTGGCATATTCCAACTCACCCGTGGCCGGGTCGAAGATACCGATAAAAAGCGTCACGAACATACAGCCCGGATTATTCTCACTCAATCTGTCGTTGATGCGGGTCATGACCTCGGCCGGGTCCGAGATCTGGGCCAGGGCGAAGCGGACCAGGGTCACGGTCATGGACATGAACAGGGCCGCCGGGACGCCTTTGTCGGATACGTCGCCGATGATGATGGCTTGCCTGCCGTCCGACACCTGGAAAAAATCGAACAGATCCCCACCGACCTCCTTTGCCGGTTCCAGAAACGAGGCCACCAGGCAATCGGGATGGGCCGGTGCATCTGCAGCGGGCAGGATGCCCATCTGTATGTCGCGGGCGGCGTTCAGTTCACCCTCCATGCGCTGTTTGATCGTGGTGGTCTCCATGAGAGTACGGATGTTCTGATCCAGGGCCCGACCCATATCCCCAAATGCCGCAGCCAGGGTACCGACCTCATCGCGCTGTCCCACGGGCAGTTCCCGCGCCAGGGCGAGAAGAGGTGAATCTCCGGCATCGCGGACAGAAGTGGCCTGGGTAAGGTCGATGCCGGCCAGGACCTTGGCCTGGCCAGTCAGAGTGCGCAATGGCTTGATGAGCCGGGCAGTGACCAAAAGCATGCCCAATACGCTCAGCACCGCCGAGCCCATGGCGAAGGCGACCATGCGACGCAACAGAGTCCTGGCCGGCGCTTCCATCTCGTCCCGGGGCACGGCAGCCACAATGTACCAGTCCAGGGCTTTGAAGTGGGCAATGCGGAAGACCCGCGAACCGTCCCCCGCCCCCTGATCCGTAAAATCCACAAACCCCTTCTCCCGGGCCTGATCCAGGCCCTCGCGGGGGATGAACCCTTCTTCGCGACCCATGGGATTGCCCTTGAAGGCAAGAATCCGGCTATCGCCGGAAATCAGGGCCAAAAAGCCGTTCTCGTGCAATTCCAGGGAATCGAACTTCTCCTGGGTGCTGTCGGCGATCTGCCGCTCCGTGCCGGCCGCCTCTTTTTGCATATCCGAAAGCTGCATGGCCAGCGCGATGACGGCCTCGCGTTCGGGCACGGGGAGAAAATAGACGAGCAGCGGGCCGGGAGCGCCTGGCAGCACGCCCGTCAAATCCTGATCCAGGCCAAAAACAGCGAACATCCCGTCGGCAGGCAACCGATCATGACGCATCATGGTCGCGATAGGGCGGCCCTTGAGATCCGTACGTTCGGGATCCATGGCCAGTTCTCGGATCAGGGGGCTGCCTAGGATGCGCGCCCCCGACGCCTCGAACAGGTCGAGATGCAGGCCGAAACCGAGCAAGGGACGAGCCCAACTGCCGATGACCCGTTCCCCCGCCCCGTCGGGCAAGCCTTCCATGTCGAGCCAGGTGGTCCGGGTCAGGATGGCCATTTGCCGCAACTGGTTCTTGTGCTGCATCACGCCCAGAATATTATTGGCCAGCAGGCTCAAGTAGCGGGAGCCGATGTTGTCTTCGACCAGGACCACCGCGTTGCCGAAGGACTCCCGCTCGCGCCTCAGGCTCATGTCGTTGATCTCACGGAAGGTCAGCAGGATGATAGGCACCGCCGCCAAGGCGATGGCCGCAACTACCAGGGAAAAGAGCTTGGTGCGCAGGGACAGGATCATGGCTGCTCCGTCATCCCGATGCGCTGCAGTTTTTTGCGCAGACCCTCACGGGTGATGCCGAGCAGTTCGGCGGCCCTGGTCTTGTTGCCCGCGCAACGGTTCAGGGCTTCGGTGACCACCCAGCGCTCGACAAGTTGCAGGTTGAGGTCCGCCGTGCCTTTTTCGAACGGTCCTTGGGCCGGAGCCGGATCATTGTCGCTGAAGGCCACTGCGCCGCAGGCAGGGTTTTCCGCCGCAGAAATGTTTGCCGTAAGCGAGGTCACAGCAACACGGCGAGGAACCGTAGCCGTAATGCGGGATGATAGATCCGCCGCTTCAACACGGTCGCCCACAGTGAGGGAGGCGGCCCGTTCCATTTCATTGCCCAGTTCGCGCACGTTGCCGGGCCAGGAATAGGCCAGAAGCGCCTCCCGGGTTCCTGCGGCCAGGATCAGGCGGTGACGGCCCATACGCGCACAATGCTCCTCCAGGAAATGCTGGGCCAGGAGCAGTATGTCGTCGCCGCGCTCGCACAAGGGAGGCAAACGAATCTCCGCCACGCTGATTCGGTAGTACAAATCCGACCTGAAACGCCCCTCACGAACAGCCTCCTCCAGGCTGGCGTTGGTCGCAGCGATGACCTTGATATCCACGGGGAGCGGTTTGTTGCGCCCCACGCGTTGCACCTCCTGCTCCTCCAGCACGCGCAGAAATTTTGCCTGATGTGCCAGGCTCATCTCGCCGACCTCGTCCAGGAAAAGTGTGCCGCCGCTGGCCTCCTCCACCAGACCGCGCCTGAACCCCACGCCCGAAGCCGCCCCCTTCTCAATGCCGAACATCTCGCTTTCGAAAAGATTCTCGGGGATGGCCGAACAGTTAACGGCCACAAAGGGCCCCTCACGACGCGGCGAATTGTAGTGCACCATCTTTGCGACGACCTCCTTGCCCGCACCCGTGGGGCCAAGGATCACGGTGTTGATGGGCCGTCTGGCGATGGACAGGGCCAGCTCCACGACACGGCGCATACCCTCGGAACTGCCGATGATCCGCCGGGGCTGGTAGGCGTCCTGCACGGTCTGCATGAGGTGCCGGTTGCGCTGTGCCAGCAGGGCCCGGGTCTCCTCCAGCTCCGCGTTACGGGCCTTGAGTTCGGAAATGAGTTCGTCGCGGTGAAATTCCCGCCCCTCGACCTTGACGAGCATCATGCCGAAGGCCTCGGCCAGGCGAACGTAGTCCTCGGGGCCAGCCCCCGGACGGGTCAGGTCGAAGAGTTGCTCCTCGCTGGCCGGGCGGCCCCAGGCCAGGTCGTCGCAAAGGGAAATGAGCGTATTCAAAAATTTTTTCTCGTAAATCATTAATGCTACCTTAAGTTATCTGCTGCGAGCACCGCCGGCTCCGAGACTCTGCACCCAGCGCAGCACCTCGGCCACGGGCCCGATAAGGTCCTTGGGGATGTAGGCGTTTTCCGTGCCCGTCTCAAAGAGGGCGCGCGCCAGGGGAACGTTCTGCATGATCGGAATGCCCTCCTCCTGGGCGATCTCTATCATGCGCTGGGCCAGCAGGCCCTCACCCTTGGCCAGAATGATCGGCAGGGGCGTCTTGTCCTTCTCGTAATCAAGGGCCACTGCAAAATGGGTCGGGTTGGTCACGAGCACCTTGGCCTTGCGCACGTTGCCCAAGGTGTTCTGCGCAAGCAGCTCCTGATGCAGTTGCTTGCGCTTGCCCTTGATCATGGGATCGCCCTCCATCTCTTTGTACTCACGTTTGACCTCGTCTTTACTCATCATGTGCTGTTTGTTGTACTGCCAGCGCTGGAAGAGGTAGTCCACGGCGGCAATGACGCAGAAAGCACCGGCAGCGGCGTAGAGCAGGTCGTGCATGGCCGCGCCCAGCACCGACCAAAGGTGCCCGATGTTGCCGTTGGGGATGGTGAAGAGGGTCTTCAGGTGCTCGGACATGATCAACCAGACCACCCAGGACAGAACCACGACTTTAAGTATGTTCTTGAGGAACTCCACGGCGTTCTTGATGGAAAAAACCTTCTGGAACCACTTGGAGGGACTGATGTTCTCAAGCTTGGGCATGGCGCCCTTGAAAGCGAAAAGGACACCTACCTGCGCCAGGTTGGACGCGATGGAGGTAGCCATGACCAAGCCTATGAGGGGCAGAACCAGCTTCAGGAAGCACGCCACCGTGACGTCGGCGGCCAGGGGCAGGGCCTGCTCGAAGGGCAGGCTCATGACGATCATGGGCACCTCCGTCATGGTCGAGAGGGTCTCGTAGATGGAGTCGCTCATGGCCGAAAGATACACGGCGATGGCAAGCACGGACATGGCCGCCGGCACGTCCTGGCTCTTGCAGACGTCGCCCTTTTCCCGTGCTTCCCGCAGGCGCTTTGCCGTGGGTTGTTCGGTCTTCTCACTCATGGAACAAAATCCGCAGCATTGCCAGGTCGTTGCCAATGGTGGCGAAAAGCCCTCCGATCTGGGACATGAGAAGCCCAAAGGACACGAACAGGAGAAAGGCCGCCAAGGCGCTCTTGATGGGCATTCCCAGAATATACACGTTGAGCTGCGCCGCGAAGCGGTTGATGAGGCCCAAAGACATGTCCGTGAGCAGGCAGGCGGCAACGATAGGAGCCGAGAGCAGAATCATGGTGCTCATGAGCCAAGCCACACGGCCGGCGAAGAACAGGGGTACATCCGCGCCGCGCTCGAACAAACCGGCGGGCAGCAGTGAGGCCACCGGCCAAATCTCGTAGCTGGAGTAGACCAGAGAGAGAAAGGTCAGGAAGGCGCCGCCGGAAAAAAACAGATATACCGCGCACTGAAAAAGCAGAGAACCCAGCGGAGAGGTCTCCTCCCCGGACAGGGGGTCGGCGCCCGAGGCCATGGACGCACCTCGCTGGTTGTCGATGAAGAAGCCCGCGCATTGCACGGCCCAAAACAGCATCCCGGCTAGAAAACCCAGGAGGAAACCGATCAGGCTCTCCTTGAGCAAAACAAGGGTCAATTGTCCCATGACGCCCATGGTCAGGACCTGGGGCACATCAAGCTGATCAAGAACCATGGGATGGATGAACATATAGCAGGCAAAGGCAACGGCCACGCGGATCTGGCCGGTGACAATGGAGCCGCCCAGGAACGGAACCGTCTGTATGATCATGAACAGGCGCGGCATGCCCAGAAGCACAGCCAGCAGATGGTCCATGACGCGGAGTTCCTGAAAGAGGGATTCCAGATTCATCCGCCCCCCCTTTTACCCATCACAACAGATAAAAATTATTAAAGATTTCAGTAGCGTATCGCAAAATCTGACCACTCAGCCAGCCACCCATCACGAACAAGGTCGCGATGACCGCGATGAGCTTGACGCCAAAAGACAGGGTCTGCTCCTGAAGCTGGGTGATGGCCTGGATCAGGCTGAAGATGATGCCCACGACCGAGGCGACCACGATGGGCGGCAACGAGAGCATGAGCACCAGGTACAGGGCCTGAACGGCATAGTTAATGGCAGTGACTTCCATCACCTCTCCTTTGGAAGTTGACGACGGCCCCGGGGCCTTGCCCTACAGGCGTATCCTGTTCACGGGCTGGACCGAAATCTCCGGCGTGATCTCCTGGTACGACACCACTGCCAAGCCGTAGTGTTCCCCCTCGATGAGCCGACGCACATACCGGCGGATGTCCATGGAGACCACCAGAACGGGCTTCTGGGTGCTGGTCTTGTACCTGCCGGCGGCCTCGCCCACGGCCTTCATGAAACGCTGGGTGGTCTCCGGGTCCAGGGCCAAAAACGCGCCTGCGGATGTCTGCCGGATGGCTTTGCGGATAGTCTCCTCCACTGCAGGCTCCATGAGAATGGCCGGCAGCATGTTCTGCCCTTTTGAGTACATATAGCTGATCTGGCGTTTGAGGGCCGTGCGCACGTACTCCGCGAGCATGACCGCGTCCTTCTCCTTGGGGCTCCATTCCACCAGTGCCTCCAGGATGCCGCGCAGGTCGCGGATGGAGACCTGTTCCTGCACCAGGCGCTGGAATATCTCGGCGATGCGCTGGGTAGGCATGAGGCGAGTGGCCTCGCGCACCAGATCCGGAGCGCGTTCCTCCATGCGGTCCAGGAGGTACTTGGTCTCCTGAAGGCCCAGGAAGGAAGACGCGTGGCGCGAAAGGATCAGGGACAGGTGGTAGGCCAGAATACGCGGATGGCTCATGCAGGAGATGCCCACGCGGGCCAGGCTCGGACTCTGGGCCGCAGGCACCCACAGAGGCTCCACGTCGGGCAGGAAGCGCTCGCCCTCCTTCACGTCCACGCCAAGCATCCGCAGATTCTCGCGCGTATCCCGGACCAGAACCATGCCCCTTTCCAGCTTCCCCCGCGACATGGGGATCTCGTTGACGTGCAGGGAATAGCTCAGATCTTCCAGGCCGGGGTTGGGGCGAATGTTGATGCCCGGAAAGGGCACGCCCAGGTCAAAATACAGGGCCCGACGCAGGGTCGCCAGCTCCTCGTTGAGGGAGTCGTAGTCGAGGCTGTCACCCATGTCCTCGGAGATGTCGAGGATGATGGGCACTGTCGGTGCGAACTCGTCGCGCTGTCCGCCCGGCAAGGGCTTGCCCGACTTTCTGGGCGTAGCCGAAGGCTTGAGCGACCTGGTCAGCTCGGCGCGGGCGTCATGGGTCTGAGGCAGCAGGCTGATGCGGCGCAGCACGTAGCCAAGCCCCCCCAGACACGCGGCCAGGGCGAAAAGCTGTGGTTTTGGAAACCCGGGAATAAGGCCAAAAAGGAATACCAGGCCTCCGGCCATAAGCAGGGCCTTGGGCTGGTTGAAGAGCTGCTCGCCGATCTGAGTGCCGACGTTGACTTCGGAGTCGCCGGTGCGGGTGATGAGGACGCCGGCCGAGATGGACACCAGCAGGGACGGAATCTGGGAGACCAGGCCGTCGCCGATGGTCAGGATGCCATAGACGTGCAATGCCTCTCCGGCCGTCATTCCATTTTGGGAAATGCCGATGATGGTCCCACCGACGATGTTGACCACGGCGATGATCATGCCTGCGATGCTGTCGCCCTTGACGAATTTCATGGCTCCGTCCATGGCGCCGTACATCTGGCTTTCCTGGCTCACGCGCTGGCGACGGGACTGGGCCTCGGTCATATCGATGACCCCGGCGCGCATGTCCGCGTCAATGGACATCTGCTTGCCCGGCATGGCGTCCAGGGTGAAGCGGGCCCCGACCTCGGCCACTCGCTCGGCGCCCTTGGCGATGACCAGGAACTGCACGATGGTCAAAATGAGGAATACCACGGCACCGACAACGAAATTCCCGCCCAGGGCAAAGTCACCGAAGGTGAAGATGATCTCGCCCGCGTCGGCCTGAAGGAGGATGAGGCGAGTGGTGGTGATGTTGAGACCCACCCGGAACAGGGTGGTGAAAAGCAGCATGGTCGGAAAGACTGAAAAGTCCAAGGCCGTGCGCACGTACATGGACATCATGAGCATGATGAAAGACAAGGCCATGTTCAGGCCGATGAAGGCATCCACCAAGGGGGTGGGCAGGGGCAGAATCATGAGCCCCACCACGATGACCAGCAGGGCGACGATGGACAGGTCGTTGTGCCTTGTGATCATGCCCACGGCCGAGCGGGCTATGGCGAATGCGTTCATGCTCTGGTCCCGCTTTTATCTGATCGGGCCGACTTTGCATCCCCGTCGGACTGGCCGCCGTCAAGGCGTCCGCCCAGTCCGATGAAGGCGTCCACCGCCTGCCTGGCCTCCTCGCGCCGATCCTGCCGCCACAGGGCCCGGGCACGCAGCAGGTGCAGGGCGGCCTCGCGGGAGGAGAGGACGCGACCGTCCATGGCCTTGTGCAGGTTGTCCAGGGCCGCTCCCGGATCGTCGCGCTCCAGATCCACCATCGCCATGCTGGCGTGGGCCAAGCGGTCAAGAAAATCCAGGGCCGGCGTGCCGGAGCTCCCGGTCCGTTCCCCGGACACGGCGATGAGGGCGGCGAAAAGGCGGCCTGCCCGCTCCAGTTCGCCCATGCGCAAATACATGTATCCAAGAATGAGCAGGGTCTCGCGGTGCTGTCGCTGCAGATTCAAGCTAGCCTCCGATCATCAGACCGGTGTAGGCCTGCAGAAGGTCCCGATTCTCCAGCAACAGGCGCAGATCCGTGTTCAGAAAATCCCGCACTTCAGGATTCTGGCTGTCCTTCAAGGCCTCGAAGCTTTCGCGCAGGTTGGCGGCGAAAACCTCGGGCCGCAGCAACTCGCCGTCGCCCACGTCCGGACACAGCGCCTGCTCCACAAGCCTGGCGGCGTTGAGGGGCGAATACAGTTCCTCCAGGCCGGCCTCGCGCAGCACGTTGGCAGCCAGCGGCCTGGCCTGGGGCAGTTGTCCGTCGGCGGAAAGTCCCGGGTCCAGGATATCCTGAATCCCCAGGGACGGATCGAGCAGATTATTGATGGATGAAACCATGAAAACTCCGATTTGCAAAAGTCATTAACCGCCACAAAGACGAAGGATAATCCCCAGTCGTCTCTACCTGCGCTCCATCACAAATTCCGTACAGCGGTGATCACCGTTGGGTTCAATGATGTATTGCTGATGAAAGCGCAACGGCAATCCAGGATCGGAATCGATATTGATCACGACGGTGGTATCGTCGCGTTGCGTGGCTGTCACCGAGAAATTGCCGTGCTCGCTGAACTCGATGCCCGGAAAAGTCGTGCTCAACAACCGGGACATGACCAGCGCGGCCTGGCTGAAAGCCTGCAGCATCCTGGCCTTCTGGGCCGGCGATGCGCTCATGCTCTGGGCATGAGCCATTATTTTCCGGAAGTGAGGATGACTGGGCACGTTTTCGGCGTCCGTGATGCCAAAGGGGGAGGTCTTGAGCACCCGCCCATCCGAGGACTCAAAGCGCATGACCGTGTTCCGACCGCGACGCCTGAAGTCCGTGGTCAGGCCGTAGGCATTTTCCCGAGTGTAATCCCGCAGGCTGGACATGCCCAAATCCACGCACACGTCATCCTGCGTCAGCCGCGCGCCCGGAAGCGTCAGCTCCATGAGCTTGGGAAACGACAGACCGAGAAAGAACGCGCTGAAAACCGTGGCTTCCCGTTGTCCCTCGAACAAGTCCGGGCAGGCGATCTGCAGGGCCTGGTCGTACGTTGAAACCACATGATCGAGCAAACGTCCTCCCAAAACGTTTTCCTCAAGGTTCTCCGGCACTGCGTGTTTTGTCACGACCTGCCAGATCTGGGACGCGGATAACGGCTGCTCCCCATTGGACTCCTGGGCGGCGAGCAGGTTTCGGGCATTACCCTGCAGCAACCCCGAAATCAGTGCGCGCTGAGGTGGCGGCACCGACGCTTCAAGCCGACCGGCGATGGAGTGCAGTGCCTCCAGTTGAGTCGGGCCGAGAGGTGGCACGACCTGTCCGAGCCTGATGTCCAGGTCCGAAAATGCCGTTGAAGCATAGGTCCTGATTCTCTCCATGAGCAAGCCAGGAATCTGGTGCCTTTCGGATACGTTCCGTGTGAAATGCAAGGGGTCGCGTTCCACATTGATGCCAAGCCTGGCGCCACTTTGCAGACGCAATTCCTCCATCATCCGGGTGGCGCTGAGCATGCGCGGCTGATTCTTAACGTCCATTTCGGCAACGTGCATGAAGGCTCCGGACACCTGTTGCCCAAGCTCCCCGCTGAGACTCTCGAACATGTTGCGCAACTCGGCCGGCTCTTGCCCGGAAAAACCAATGGCCATCGTCAGCACGCCAACCAGAGCGTCTTCCTGGTTGGCCACGGGATGATCCTTCATCTCGCGGAACAACGGTTCAAGCTCCCTGGTCATGTACAGAACGGCGTCCGCAATGTTGGCGACCGTGTTCTGATCACGGCACATGTGCCCAATGCTCGAAACATTACTCCGAGCCATATCGGCCAGCCGCGTAATCAGACTTATGTCTCGCAGTCCCGTTGAAATGGCCATGTCCTTCATCACGCCCTTCTGCTCTGGCGTGAAGGCACCGGGAATCGGGGCTTTGCGCTGCGGTTCGGGCAGATCGTCTATGCCGCCCAGGGTCGCTTTCAATTCCTGCTCCCGGACAAAAGCCCAGACCGGATCGGACAATTCCTCCAGAGACAGTTCGCGATCAAAACTCTCTTTCCAAAGATTGCCGACGCGTTCGAAGAAGTTCGCACCCGGCACGCCCATGTCGTCCAATGCGTCCTCGGGGACGAAAGCAATGATAGCGGCAAAATACGAATTCAGGGTGCTGAATAACCACTGCGAGGTCTCACGCAAACCGCTTTCCAGGCCTCCCAGCTTTCCTTCGATGCATGCCTGGCTGACGTTGGCCAACTCCGAAGCCAACGGGCCGAATCTGTCGACCGTGGCTTGCAGCAATGCCTTGTATTGCCCGGCTTCCACGCCTCGCTTCGCCAGCATCAGGTGGATGGCTCCCTTCTGAACATTCGCAAAATCGTCAGCGCCGAAATCACTCATGCCGTGGGCGCACGATTTAGCAGCATTACATTGCCGTTCCACCCGCTGCAGAAAGTCCGGCGGCATGTTTCCTCCCAGGAGAGGATCAAGCAAGGCGTCCTCTTCCAACAGGACATTTATGAATCTGGGCAGGGTCGCGGGTGACAAGGCCTTGGGTTTGATTTCAACAGGAGGGTTGGCTGACATGGCCACAAACTCCCTGACCGCAGGCAATTTTTTATCCATGAATGCCCGCAACGCCCCTTCCAGTGCGGTCCTGGCCTGGTCCTCGGCAGGCATGGCCGGCGGAGGGACCAGATTGTCCAAATTTTTGCGCGCCTCGGACTGCACGTCCGGATGATGCGCCAGAGGCGATCCAAGATTCGTCGGCAAGCCCAACTCGGCCAAGAGATTCTCACAAATGGTCGTCCCAAGATTGGCGAGCTGAAAAGAACGCACGGCCTTGCTCTGTCCGAGGGAGGTGCGCACATCCAGTTCTGCTGTGCTCACCGTGAAATAAAAGGATCCCAGTTCATCCCGGCTTATGGCATGGCTGTCCACGGCCTGAATCATGGTCTGCAATCGCTGCGGCATGTCCTCACGCTCCGTGAATCCCTCCAGAAGCTTCTTGTCATCCCGCAACTCCTGCAACACATCGAAAGCCTTGGACAGAGTGCCTTCAAGCACGCCCATGACATCCGTGAAACGCAAGGCCCGCGCGTCCAGATTTGGACCTTCGAAGGCGCGGTTCATCCCCTCGGAGACAAGTCCCGCACCGCTTAAAATCGCAGTCACCGGCATTGAGACATCGCCCATGCCCCTGTCCCGGCAGAGTTTGGCCACATGCTGATCCGCCACTTCGGCCTGGAGAAAGTCCCGCAGCAGTTCACCGGGCAGGGCTCCTCCATTAAGAGCCTGGCCGCCCAGGGCATGTGTCATGCAAAACTGGCCAAAAGAAGTCCCGAATCCATCGGGAATCACGCCGTCTTTGGCCAACTGCTGGCCGAAAGCGATGGCCTGGCCCAAATCGAGGGACAATTGGCGATCCACCTGCTCCCTGACCATGGAAATATGGCGTGTGCGCAGGGGTTTGCCTTCCTGCCGATTGGCATCGAGCACTCCTTTGGCAATGTCGATATACTTACTGTAAACTGGGTCGCGGCGGATGGTGTCAAGAAAGGCCTTGGCCGTCGTATCGTTTTCCCTGGCCCGGGCGTGCCCCTGAAAAACGGAAAAAGCCGACTTCTTGGCCAGTTTTTCGTCCTGGCGCACATAAACTTTCTGATCGTTCTGCGTTGCCCCGACTTCGGTCTGACGGAAAAAATTATCAATGCTCAGTGCCATGAACCCTCCGAATGATCGTGAATCAGTTTGAAATATGGCAACCGCCGACTCACACCCGGATCATGGGCATTACCGCTGCTTTGGCTTCGTCGATCTGATCTTCCGGAACTCCACTTTCCAACTCGCGTAGAAAGGTCTCGACCCGGCCCCCAGTCTGGGATTCGATTTCATCGTTCCATTCCTGCAAACGTCTGGTCCACTCATCGGCCAGGGCGACAAATCCCTCGATCCGGGCCACAAAACCGGCCCCGTCAAGACCGTTCAGCTTCAAGGCCAACTCCATAAAGGCCAGGCCCGTACGCTCATCCAGGCTGATGGCTGCACCATGGGTCTCGGAGAGCAGAAAATTCGCTCCGAGCAAGCGGGCATGAATCCGTCCGCCCAGACCTGTCGGATACCCGATCTCCATGTGCAGCAAAAAGGATGAATCCGACGGCCTGTAATGCAGCAGCACCGGCACGCCGTCGAGCAGAAAGGCATAAGCCCCCTCCCCGTCCTTTTCCACTTGCTGTCCCAAGGCCTGACTCAGCGCATCGATAAAGACCTGCGTTTCCATGGCGTCTCCTCATGGCATCGAAATTTGTGGTATGAAAATGAAAAATTAGAGAAATTATGCGATGCGTTCCTGCATCTTTCCAAGAAATGCAATGGCGTTCTCAAGCATGGCGGCCGTAACGGTGCGCTCGTCCATCCGGGTCAGGAGCACGGCATTGCCCGCGTGCACTCCGCCGCAAAGGGGCATGGGATGGGCATGGCGATATCCACACAGCTCCAGCACCCGTTGCGGGGCTTTTGCATCATGCGCCGGGATCGGGAACGCGAGGTAAACGAGAAGCTCCCCCTCGCCCCTTTCAAAATACACGCGACCGAGACTCTCGACATCCAGGGCGGCGACATCGCCGCCGACGAGGGCGAAGCCCGGCATGCCCATTCGGCGACCGAATTCAGCGATTTCACGATCAAGCATGGTCAGCCCTCTTCCTGGGCCGCGAGAAAATCGTCCTCGCGGGCAATGGCGTTATCGACGCGCTCCTGTACGGCATCGAGCACTTTCATGCGCTCCTGGTCGCCTTCGAAGAGTTGCGACGGGAAACTTCGTGTCATGTTGAGCATTTCCTGCAGAAAAAGAACCTCGTGTTCGATGTCCGGGGCCTGCGCCCGAACTGTGATCCGATCGATATGCATGGCTCCGAGGAAGCGTTCGTTGCGCAGCCCCACGATCTCTCCCAAAAGGTCCATGGGCCGCAGGGATCCGTCACGCACCCCCTGCACGCCATGCACGTTCTCCCAGCGCTCAAGCATCTTGTCGCACAGCGTATGGGCGCTTTGCAGCAGCCGCACCTGGCCCAGGTTTGCGTGCACGCTTTCCAGATGCGTCTTGTCCATGCTGGGGATGTCCGCGGCCAGATCGTTGCCCAGGGCACGGAACAAAAAATCCATGGCCTTGTCGAAGCCGACGTCGCCGTGGCGTTCGAGAACATGGGCCAGAACGTCGTTGACGGTCCCGAAATCAAGCACGGTCTGACGATACATGCCCCGCAGATCGTCCGAGGAGCCGAGGCCGTCGAACTCCCTGGCAGCCAGGGCCCCCTGGATGCCGGCGTGGATGGCCGGCCCCTCCTGCGCCCGCAACTCGTCCATGGCGGCCCGAATGCCGTCGCACACCGACGCGTCAACTCCTTCCCTCTCCAGCGTATCCAGGGCCCCGGCCAGGGCCGCCCAGGCGTCCGACGGGTCAGGGAATTGCTCGCGAGCCTCACGCAAGGCCTGATCCTTGCCTCCGCCATGGCGCAATCGGCGGGTCAGTTCGTCCATGTCCTGCGTCTTGCCGGCCTCGTGCATCATTTCCTGATACATCTGCACCCGCTCGATCAGGGATTCGGAGGTCTTCTTGCGCTCCTTGCGGTCGGCCAGTTCGAACTCGTCCGTCGTGTCCGCGGCGAAAGTCATCTCCTCGGCGGCGTCGGCCAGCAGGGACATGGGCGAAGTCACGGCTGCGGCCTGACGGCCCATGAACGTCCCGGTCATGGCCGATCCGGCGGAAGCGACTCCGGCGTCCTGGCCTTGCCGCGCGAACTGGGTGTTGATGGAAAAATCAACGCTCATGATCCTCTCCTTCTGCGATGGAAAACGGGTCTCTCCGCGCTCCTACCAATATTCGCGCCAATAGCTTGATAATGTATCACAGGAGTCGTAATGCCGCAAGAACACAGATGAATGCTTGCTTCCATCAAGGAACTGGAGTACTTTGAATAAGCAAAAAACGCCTACAAAGTTGCCGCCAACATAACACCCGCTTTGGAAAACATTTTACAGCGCAGATGACCACGGCGTTTACGAAAAAAACGCCTTAACTTTACTATAGACCAGCTCTCACGGCTTAAACATGACTTTGGCACGCCATCTGCTATTCGACGAACAAAAACAGGAGGACGACATGGCTTTTTCAGACAAGGATCTCCATGCACAAGAGCAGCAAATCCAGATATTGAAGGAAGAACTTTCCAGGCTCAACACGCAGTTCGATGCGCAACTCAAAGGACTCGGCATCTCGGAAGACGATCTGCTGGCGGCACTGGATGCGGACCAGCCTCCGGAATTACAAAAAATGATGTCCGAAGCCCAGGACAAGGCCAAGCGTGAAGGCGCCGCCCGCTCCGCACAGAGCGCTCCCGCTCCGGTCACTGGCGCGAAGGCTCCCGGAACCGGACGGCGCGGGGTTGTCCGGCTCTGATGGCATTGTGGTATCATTCGCATTCATCGAACCACATATCAGCAAGGATACGCACATGTCACAAGTCACAGGTCCTCAAGGCCTGTCCCAGATAATGGCGGATATCGACCTCGGTCCGGCCGGCGGCATCCAGATGATGTTCGCCAAGCTGCAGATGGCCCAGTCTCAGATATGTAAGAATCAAGCCAACGACTACATGAAACAGATCCAGGACATCCAGGCCGAGCAGAAGGCCTGCGCCGACTTGATCGCTACTGCCCGGGACCTTCAGAACAAAGGCAAGAACGGAGAAGGCGTCGGCATCAAAAGCATCAGCGGCACGACCACCAAGGGGAAGGACTGCTACCCCATGCCCCAGAAACTCGTGGACTTCATGGACGAGCGCAATCTCAGCTACCCGAATTCGGACAAGGACTACATCCTGGGCAAGGACGAATGGGACTACACCCTCAAATCCCTGACCAACTACCAGGAACAGATCGGCAGCAAGACCCAGACCCTCATGGTCTACCTGCAGGACTTCATCGGACAGCACAATTCCTTCCT